>DASYBH010000143.1:0-10525 GCA_036500885.1 Candidatus Dormiibacterota bacterium | reverse complement strand
TCGACGAGCCCGCCAACGGCCTCGACCCCGCCGGCATCGTCGAGATGCGCGACCTCCTCCGCCAGCTCGCCGCCATGGGCAAGACCGTCTTCATCTCCAGCCACGTCCTGGCCGAGGTCCAGCAGATCTGCGACCGCATCGCCATCGTGAACCTGGGCGAGCTCGTCCGCCTCGCTCCCGTCGCCGAGCTCGTCGGCGGCCAGGGCGAGTTCGTGCTCTCGCTGCCGGACCCGGCGCCGGCCCTGGCACTCCTGCGCGAGCAATCCTGGGGCGGCTCGGCGCGCCTGGAGGACGGCCGGCTCGTGACCCCGTCACCCACCGGCCGGGGTCGCGACGTGGTCCGCGTCCTGGCCCAGGCCGGGATCTGGGCGGACACGATCGACGAGCGGCAGAGGAACCTCGAGGAGATCTTCCTCAGCCTCACCGCCCCCACCACCGCAGGAGCAGCCAGTTGAACACCGTCGCCCAACCCGCCGCCATCCCCGCCGCGGTCGCCCGGCGCACGCGACCCAGCTTCCCGGGCGCCGTCCGCTCCGAGCTGCTGAAGATCGGCCGCCAGGGGCTGACCTGGGTCATGGTTGGCGGCTTCACGCTGCTCACCGCCATCGTGCTGATCGCGATCGTCGCCGGCGGCCCCGCCAGGGACACGCTCGCCCACGACCCGAGGGCGTTCTACTTCACCTACCTGTCGGCGATGCAGCAGCTCTTCGACACCGCCTCCGGCATCTTCCTGCTCATCGCCAGCTCGCGCCTGGTGTCGATGGAGTACGGCAGCGGCACCATCCGCGTCGTGCTCGCCAGAGGGACCGGCCGCCTCGGCCTCCTCGCGGCGCAGTACGCGGCGCTGGCGATCACCGGCCTGCTGCTGCTGGCGGGCTTCGCGCTCGTGAGCACCGCCTTCCTGTACGTGCTCGTGGTCTCGTGGCACGGCGGCTTCAGCCCGATCACGTCGCTGCCCCAGGTGGCGTGGACCGACACCTGGCTGACCGTGCTGGTGGCGCTGGCCAGCATCGCCGTCTGCATCCTCCTGGGCACCGCGGCCGCCGTGGCCGGCCGCTCCGTGGCCTTCGGGGTCGGCGCGGCGATGGCCTTCTTCCCCGCCGACAACTTCGGCACGATCGTGATGCTGCTCCTGTCGCGGCTCACCCACCAGGACATCTGGCCGAAGCTCACGCAGTACTTCCTCGGCCCGGTCATGAACCAGCTGCCGGCAGCGCTGCAGACCGATCACCGGGCGGGCGCCGCCTTCGCGACCGTCCTCGTGCAGGGCGTCCCCGCGTCCCGGCTCTGGGCGGTGGCCGGCGCCTACTCCCTCGTCTTCCTCGCCGCCGCCGTGGTGCTGACCTGGCGCCGCGACGTTCTCCACTGAGGTCCAATGAGCGATACCGCCCTCTCCACCCACCGGCTCTCCAAGAGCTACGGCGCGCGCCCAGCGGTCAGGAACCTGGACCTGGACGTCCGCAGGGGCGAGGTCTTCGGCTTCCTCGGCCCCAACGGCGCCGGCAAGACCACCACCATCCGCATGGCCCTCGGCCTCGTCCGCCCCACCTCGGGCTCGGTCGAGGTCCTCGGCCGCGACGTCCAGCGGGACGGCGATCGCGTGCTGCCGAGGGTCGGGGCCCTCGTCGAGTCACCGGCGCTCTACCCCTACCTGTCGGGGCGTGACAACCTGAAGGCGTTCGCCGGGGTGCTCGGCGGCGTGCCGGGCACGCGGCTGGACGAGGTGCTGGAGCTGGTCGGCCTGGCCGGCCGCCAGCGCGACCGCGTCCGCTCCTACTCCCTCGGCATGAAGCAGCGCCTCGGCGTCGCCACCGCTCTCCTCAACGACCCCGACCTCCTCGTCCTCGACGAGCCCGCCAACGGCCTCGACCCCGCCGGCATCGTCGAGATGCGCGACCTCCTCCGCCAGCTCGCCGCCATGGGCAAGACCGTCTTCATCTCCAGCCACGTCCTGGCCGAGGTCCAGCAGATCTGCGACCGCGTCGCCATCGTCAACCTCGGCGAGCTCGTCCGCCTCGCTCCCGTCGCCGAGCTGCTGTCCGGCCACGGCGAGTTCGTCGTCCGGGTGGACGACGCGGCGGGAGCGCTCGCGCTCGTCCGCCGCCAGCCCTGGGGCGGCTCGGCCCGGATGGAGGACGGCGCGCTCGTCACCGCGTCGCCGACCGGGATGGGCCGCGACCTCATGCGGCACCTGGCGAACGGCGGCTTCTGGCCGGACGTCGTGCGGGAGCGGCAGCAGAACCTGGAGGAGATCTTCCTCAGCCTGACCGGCAACCACCACGGAGCAGCCAATTGAACGCCATCGCCGAGCCCACCGCCACCCCGTCCGCCGCACCGCGAACGGCGCTGCGCGAGCCCCGACCCGCCTTCCTGGGCAGCGTCGGCAGCGAGCTCCTGAAGCTGGCCCGCCAGGGCATGGTCTGGGCCATGCTGGCCGTCGCGGTCCTCTTCTTCGCGGTGCTGACGGCCGCGCTGCTCCAGGCCGACAACCTCCGGACCCAGCTGCACCAGCACCCGGATGCGTTCCTGTTCACCCTGTACGACGTCTACCTCCCGATCTTCGACGCCGGCTCCGGCATCCTCCTGCTGATCGTCAGCGCCCGCCTGGTGGGCATGGAGTACACCAGCGGGACGATCCGCGTGCTGCTGGCCAGGGGCGCCGGACGTCTGCGCCTGCTGATGGCCAAGCTGACCGCGCTGGCGACGCTCGGCCTCGTGCTGCTGGCCGGCTTCCTGCTGGTCACGGCGGCGGCGGTGTACGCGGTGGTCGTCGCATGGGAGGGCAGCTTCACGAAGATCAGCTCGGTGACCGGCGCGGCCTGGACCGACCTGGGCATCATGGCGCTGATCGCCCTGGCCAGCATGGGCGTCTGCATCCTGCTGGGCGCCACGGCGGCGGTGCTCGGCCGGTCGCTGGCGTTCGGCATCGGCGCGGCGCTGGCGCTCTTCCCGATCGACAACATCGGCCCGACCCTGCTCACGCTGCTGAACGCGCTGACCAGGTGGCATTTCTGGCTCGACGCCTCCGCCTACCTGCTGGGTCCCAACATCAACGCGCTGCCCCTGCTGATGGAGACGGACCACAGGGCGCGGGCCGCGTTCGCCACTCCGCTCGTCAAGGTGGACGCGACGCACGCCTGGCTGGTGATCGCGGCGTGGGCGCTCGCCTTCGTCGTGGTGGCGTTCGGCCTGACCTGGCGCCGCGACGTGCTCCAGTGAATCGGTGGGGAGGCCGGTCGGCCCCCCCGCCGCTACGTCTGGAGAGGAGAGAGCTCGAAGGTGGCCCGTTCGGCCGGGGTCGGCGGTGCGCCGTCCGCGGGCTGCCGCACGGCCGGGCCGTACTTGCGGATCACCAGGTCGGTCAGGGAGCGCGCCTCGCCCGGCTCCACCTGACGCAGGCGAACCGCGACGTCGTGGCCGCCCACGCTCAGCACGGCCTCCGGGCGAGCCAGGACGTTGCGCGTCCAGTCCCGCCCCGGGCCTCCTCCCGAGCGCACGAACAGACGCCGGCCATCGCCCCAGAGCCACAGCACCGTGCGGTGCGGGTTGCCGGTCTTCCGGCCATGGGTGGTGAGCTCCACCTCGCGCTCCCGCTCCGCCGCCTCGAGCACGTCCGCGGTGAATTTAGCCATCGGATCGATCATCGAAGCATGCAACCGGCCCGGAGCGGCCGGCTATTCGTCGCGCACCCTCTTACAGACGCTCGGCGCGCAGACGCTCGGCGAGACGCCGCGCGTGCGCCTCGAGCTCGCGGAGCTCGACCAGGGTCTCCAGCGACGAGCGCGGCGCGTCCGAGGCGGGCGCGAGCAGCGCGTCCGGGGAGGAGGAGCCGAGCCAGTGGAGCTGGAGGACGCTGTCCAGGTCGGCGGCGAAGTCATCGAGCATGGTCGACAGCGGGTCGGTCTGCTCGTCGCTCACCCGCCCCCTGACGACGCGCACCGCGCGGGCGGCCCCACCGCTGAGGGCCCGCATCAGGTCGTCCAGTTCCCACTCCGTGGGCTCGAGCTCGAACACGTCACGCTCGACCTCGACCTCCAGCCCGATGCGGTGCAGCTCCCCCACGCGAACGCATCTTACCCATCTGCGCTACAGAAGCAAACGATCGCGCCGCCAACGGGCCACTTTTCGACCGATTCCGAACCAAACACGACACACTCGGCGAGCCGTCACTCCACTGGCGCGGTCAGCTCGATCTGGATGTTGTCCGGGTCGCGGAACGGAAGGATGTGGATGCCGAACCCCTCCAGCGTGGTGATCCCTCCATGGCTCACGCCCTGCTCGTCGAACAGCCGCACGGCCTCCTCCAGGTCGGCGCGGCTCGCCACGCTGAAGCTCAGGTGGTCCAGGCCCACCCGGTCCTCGTCGAACCGGTCACCGGCGGGCGCCACCGGTCGCAGGCCCATCAGCAGGCTGCCGCGAACCATGACCACGCCACCGAAGAGGACCTTGAAGATCGCCTCCGCCGAGGGGTCGTCCGGTGGCGGCGACTCGACGGCCACCTCGAACCCCAGCAGCTTCGTGTAGAACTCGCGGCTGCGCTCGACGTTCGTCACGGTCAGCCGCAGGTGGTGGATGGGACCGGTCTCGATCGGGCCTGCCACAGCTCCCCTCCTTTCGCCGGGTCCGGGCGGGCCCTGAGCGACCCGCTCCCTCCGGTGTTCGCGCATCGTCGCACGCGGGACACCCGGGTGGTGCTCAGCCCACCGCGAACGCGAGGGCGGCATCGAAGCCCATCCGGTCGCCCTCCACCCGCGCCGCCTCCACCTCCGGCCCAGGCAGCGACGCCCGCGCCGGGCCCAGCCAGGCGTCCGTCAGCCGGCCCCACGCGGTCGGCGCCTCCGTCCCCGACACGCGGTGCATGGCCGCCGCGGCGCCCGCCAGGACGAGCGCCCGGCGAGGGTCACCCTCGGCCGCGGCCACGCAGGCGCGAACGTCCAGCGCCCACGCCGCGCGGCGGTCCTGGAGCCGCCGCGCGGACTCCAGGCTCTCCAGGAGCGCGGGCCTGGCGCCGGGCGGATCACCGGCGAGCAGGCTGAGCAGCGCCAGGAAGGTCAGCGTCACGTGCGCCTCCTCGCGGATGCCGAGCTCGGTGCGGAGGTCCAGGCTGCGCTCGTAGAGCGCCCTCGCCCGGTCGATCTCGCCGCGCAGCCCTGGAATCTGGCCGAGGTCGTGGAGGGCCTGCGCCTCGGCCGCGGAGTCGCCCCGCTGGCGCCAGAACTCGACGGCCTCCTGGAAGCAGCGCTCGGCCGCCGGCAGGTCGTTCGCCGCCATGAGAAGCTGGCCGCGAATCCGAAGCGCCGGCCCGAGCGAGTCCGGGTCCAGCCGGCGCACCATCGCCAGCGACTCCTCGATCCACGTGGCGCCGGCGGGGATGTCGTTCTGGAGATAGGCGGCGCCCGCGGCCAGGATCAGTGCGCGGCAGCGCACGCCGGAGGGCTCGACAGCCGCCTTCACGAGCGCCTCCAGGTACATCCGGGCCTCCGTGACCAGGCCGCGCAGCTGCCAGTACGGGAACACGAGGCCGGCGATGGTGAGCGCCATCGCCAGGTCGCGCTCGAGGGACCAGGCCAGCGCGGCCCGCACGTTCGCGACGTCCCGGTCCAGCCCGGCCAGCCACACCTCCATGCGGCCCGGCTCCCGCGCGGCCACGACGCCGGCGCAGTGCTCCGCGTGGCGCCTGACGAACGTCTCCAGCTCGCCGGCCTCCGCCAGACGCCGGCGGGCGTACTCCCGGATCGTCTCCAGGCACTGGTACCGCCCGCCGGCGGGCACGACGAACGACTTGTCGACCAGCCTGTTGACCACGCCGAACACGTCGATGGTCGCGTTCGAGGCGTCGAGGCACACGCGCTCCACGTCGGCCGGGCCGAAGCCGCGGGAGAACACGCCGAGCCGGCGGAACAGCCTGCGCTCCGGCTCGCTCAGGAGGTCGTGGCTCCAGTCGAGGGTGGCGGCCAGGGTCTGCTGGCGCGGCGCGACGGTGCGCGCGTCCGAGATCAGCAGCCGGAATCGATCCTCCAGCCGCTCCACGATGCCGTCGACGCCGATCGCGTACGTCCACCCGGCCGCGAGCTCGATCGCCAGTGGGATGCCGTCCAGCTGCCGGCAGATCCTGCCGAGGGCGGCGGCGTTCTGCTCCGTGGCCTCGAAGTCGGGCTGGACCGAGCGCGCGCGGTCGATGAACAGCTGCACCGAGTCGTAGCTGGCGATGGCGCGGACGTCATCGGCAGCGCCGCCGCGGGGATGGGCCAGAGAGGGAACGCGGTACCTGAGCTCGCCGGGCACGCGCAGAGGCTCGCGGCTGGTGGCCAGCACCCACACGCCCGAGCACGCGGTCAGGATCCGCTGCACCAGCTGGGCGACCTCGTCCAGCACGTGCTCGCAGTTGTCGACGACGAGCAGGAGGTTGCGGGCGCGCAGGTGATCCACGAGCGTGTGCGCGAACGGCCGCCCCGCCTGCTCGCGCACGCCAAGCGCCGTGGCGAACGTCTGCGCCACGAGCTGTGGGTCCACGACGGCGGCCAGGTCCACCAGCCACACGCCCCCGGCGTGCTCGTTGATCACCTCCCGCCCCAGCTGCAGCGCCAGGCGCGTCTTCCCCCCGCCGCCGACGCCCACCAGGGTCAGCAGGCGGTGCCTGGTCCGCAGCTCGCGCAGCTCCACGAGCTCCATCTGCCGGCCCACGAAGGTCGTCAGCGGGAGCGGGAGATTGGTCAGCGACTGGTCCGGCGGCCGCGACCACGCCAGCCACGGCCGGTCGGCGGCTCCGATCACCTGGAACACCGCCGAGGCCTCGGCGGCGCCGTCCAGCAGCCGCCCGGCCTGCCGCCACAGCTGCACTCCGTCCGGCAGCGTTCCGACCATGCCGGACGCGGCCGGTGCCGACGCGAGCACCTGCCGCGGCTCCGTGCTGTCGAGCAGCCGGGCGCACGTCTCGACCACGAGGCCCGAGTACGACTCGTCCGCCGGCTCGGCCTCACCGGCGTGCAGCGCGGCCCGAAATCGTGCGGATGCGCCGCCCGGCCAGGTCTCGGTTGCGACCGCCTGCTGGACGTCGAGCGCCACCGCGGCGGCGTCGCCGGCGACGTCGAAGACCGCGAGGCGCCGGCTCGCGCGGGGTGACCGGGAGACGGGGGCCATCCGGCCACCGCCCCTCTCCACCAGCTCCGCCATGAGCTGATCGAAGCGGCGGAGCGCGGGATCGTCTCCATCCAGCGCGGCCGCGGCCGGCTCCGCGCCATCCAGGCGAAGGAGCTCGCACATCAGGACCACCACCCGCGCCGGGACGGCCGCAGGCTCGGCGGGCTCGCCGGCGGACCGCTGCCGCGCCCACCACAGCGCCACCTGCGTCCTCGAGTTGACGCCGAGCAGGTTGCACAGCTGCTTGACGTGGCCCTCGACGGTCCGCTCGGACAGGAAGAGCGCCTGCGCCATCTCCCGGTTGCTGAGGCCCCGCACCAGCAGATCGGCCACCTCATGCTGACGCCTCGTCAGCCGCATGGACAACGCATCAACAGATGTCTCCTCCGCCGGCCGCCGGCGCCGCGCGACCTCTCAGAAAGGAAGACGACTTGCCCCCCCTGACCCCCCGGCAGACGAGGGGGGAGGTCGTACTTCCGGCGACAGGGAGACCTTTGCTATTGTGCCCAGCGATGAGCCCACTCGCCAAGGTCGAGGTCAACGTCTTCATCGAGATCGCAGCCAGCCTCCACCGCTGGGCTGACGCGCTGGAAGACCACGCCGAGAGCGTGGGCGACCTGGATATCGGGCCGGGCTGGCCCGAGGAGGACCTGGTGGAGCTGTACCAGGCATGGCTGTCGGTCGGGAACGCCATCCGTGACATCGCTCGGACCAGGCCATCCGCTGACGCCGACGAGAGCAGGCCGGAGCTCCTGGCGATCCGCGACGGCCTGAGCCGGATCGCCGACATCGCGGAGCGCCAGGTCGAGGACGAGGACACCTGACGCTCGAGCGGGGAACCGCGGCGAGCTTCCAGCTGGCGTCGCCGGTAGCTGGCGCCGGTATCTGGCGCCGGTATCCACCGCGTACGCGCTCCCCAAGACATCGCTGCGCTGCGTCGGTGGATACCGGCGACCGCGTACGCGCTCCCCAAGACATCGCTGCGCTGCGTCGGTGGATACCGGCGACCGCGTACGCGCTCCCCAGGACATCGCTGCGCTGCGTCGGTGGCTACCGGCGCTGGCGATGCGATGCGCCGGCCGCCGGCGAGCCCGGGTGAGCGGTTGCACGCCGCCAAGATAGCCCGATCGAGAGGCCCGGATCAGATCTCGAGCCACCCTGTGCGCAGCCGCCAGTGGCCGCCGGCGCGCACGTGGCTGACCAGGGCCCGCTCCAGCGCGGTCTCCTGAGGCAGTTCGTCCAGCGATCCCGGCGGCCGGTCGAACACGAACTGGAAGACGCCGCCGTCGTCCTCCCTTGCGCCCGGCACGAGCTCGAACCGGCGCTGGAAGCGCACGATGTTGGACGTCGCGGGAAGGTGGTCGGCCAGCTGCTCGTCCAGCAGCCACGAGGTGCAGGTGGCGATCCGGCCCGCGTGGGCCGGAAAGTGACGGCGGAAGAACGGCCCCGCCATGGCGAACGACTCGTCGCAGGCGGCGGGATCCAGCGAGGTCCCGGCCGGAATGTGCACCCCCAGTACCGGGTCGCCAGGCTGGAAGCCGGGACCGCGCGCGGCGGCGGCCTCGCCCTCGTACCAGAACAGCGGGCCGGCCATGCCGGTGCGCAGACGGTACGGGTTGAACTGGAGCCGGCCCAGGGCGTAGAGGGCGCCCCGGAAGTGGATCGCGAGCCACCACTGAGAATCGAGTCCGGTGCTCCCGTTCCTGCGCCGGTACCGGGCCACGTGGCGGCCGAGGTCGGCGAGCGTGTCCCGGGTGACGTCGCCGGCGATCCCCCGCTCGGAGTGCCAGCGGCGAACGTCGCCGGCGACCGCGAGAAAGACGAACACCCAGAAGCAGCGCCCCGCGACGCCCAGGTGATCCGGCAGCGAGGGCATCGGCGCCATGGCGTCCCACCGGCCGATCGCGCTCCTGACCTGGTGGGCCGCGCGCTCCAGGAGCCAGCACAGCTCGGGCTGCCGCTCCGGACCGGGGAGCGCCGCGACGATCGCGGACAGGTCCGGCTCGACCAGGCCGAGCTGGCTGAACCGCTCCACCGCCTCGGCGCCCCGCGGCAGGCGCACGCCTCCGCTGGGAGGGTCGAGCCGGGCCAGTGCGTCCAGCCACGGCCCCAGCTCCTCCGGCAGCTCCAGCCGGCTGGCGACCTCGGCCCGAGACGGGACCGTCATGTCGGAGGGGCGCTCGTGCCGGGCCCGCGGGAGACGGATGTCCCGATCACACCGGGATGCCACTCCTCTCTCCGAACCGCCCAGATCTGCGCTCGGGACGTCTCGCCCGGCGCGGAGGGCTCGCGCGTGATGACGTCGACCAGCCTGAAGCCGAGCCGGGCGGGGACGGCGGCCGAGGCGCGGTTCGCCTCATCGCAGCGGATCTCGACTCGCTCGACCCCCGGCAGGCCGAGGGCCGCCGCCGTCAGGGCGCGCGCTCCCGCGGTCGCGAACCCACGGCCCGTGTGCGCGGCCGCGATCCAGTAGCCGATCTCGAGCGTGCGCGGGCCCTGCCGCGTGTGCAGGCCCATGCCCCCGATCGCCTGGCC
This sequence comes from Candidatus Dormiibacterota bacterium, assembly GCA_036500885.1. Lineage (GTDB taxonomy): Bacteria > Chloroflexota > Dormibacteria > Dormibacterales > Dormibacteraceae > CF-161. Next base: position 850 of record DASYBH010000143.1, on the reverse strand, counting down.
GCCCGAGAGCGTCACCGCGTACCCGAAGTCCGTTCGCGCCTCCCAGGCACGCCGCCTCACCTGGAGGAACTCGCGCTCCTGCTCGACCGAGGGCGGTTCCTGTGCCCAGGGCATCCAGGGACGGAGATGATCGAGGTTGTCCGTCACCAGCCTGGCGACCTCCTCGGCGTCCTCGACCCGCCAGCGACGGAGTCGAGCGGGCGCGATGTCGATCTCCTCTGGCGGCGCCGCCGTGAGCCACGATTGCATGGACGAAGTGTGCCATCGCCCGCCGTGGCCGGGAGGCCGCGGCCCCCTACCATTGGGGTGTGGCTGCCCTGCACGATCCGGACCAGAGGAGGGCTGTTCGATGAGCGCCGTCACCATCCCTGCCGGCATCGAGCCGTATCCCGACCTTCCGCTGGAGCGATGGCGCGACACGAAGGAGGCCGTTCATCGCTTCTCGCAGATCGCCGGCAAGCTCCGACTGGCGACCTCTTATCCCCGCAACCACTGGTGGGACGTCCCGCTCTACGTGACGGCACGAGGGGTCACGACCAGCCCGATGCACCACGGTGACCAGATGTTCGAGATCCAGCTCGACTATGTCGCGCACGAGCTGCGCCTCGACAGCGCTGCGGGCCGCGGCGTGCGGCGCTCGCTCCCCGGCCTTACGGTCGCCGACTTCTACGGCGAGGTCACCGCCGCGCTGCGCACGCTCGGGATCGACGTCCAGATCGCCCAGCCCCGTCCTTTCGATCTCGGCGACCGCGAGGCGTTCGCCACCGATACCTCCCACCGCTACTCCGACCCCGAGTCGGTCACCGCGTACTGGCGGATCCTCGCCACCGTCGACTCGATCCTGAAGGAG
>DASYBH010000142.1:0-17714 GCA_036500885.1 Candidatus Dormiibacterota bacterium | reverse complement strand
GGCCCGAGGATGGCGTTGATCAGTCCGAACGCGGCAGCGGTGACCAGGTAGCCAGAGACGCCACCCTGCACGTGGATGCCCGGAACCAGGCGCGTGGTCACCACGAACGCGAGCGCCACCACCACCCAGCTCACGAGGACGCGAAGCAGGAGATTCATTGCCGGGTACGGATGGCTACGCCTCGCCAGACGGGTGGGCGGCTGCGTCGGCCTCCATCTGCTTGCGAAGGCTCAGCGGGCGCATGTCGGTCCAGACCTCGTTGATGTACTCGAGGCAATCGGCCTTGCGGCCCTCCTTGCCCACCTCCCGCCAGCCGGCTGGCGGTTCCCGATCGGCGAACCAGATCGAGTACTGCTCCTCGTGGTTGACCACCACCTTGTAGATGCGGTCGTCTTCTTCGTCTTCTGGCATTGGCGCTCCACTCCTCCCCAACGCATGTGCTTTGACGACCCCTGCATGATAAGCGGCCGGTCGCGGTTTGGAAACCGGTGGTCAAGGCCACCCAACCCCCCCCTCGTCTGCCGGGGGGTTCAAGAGGGGCAAGTCGTCTTCCTTTCTCACACCCGGCGCGCATCGCCAGAATGTCATGAGATGCCACCGCAGGATAGCTGGATCTCCGTTCCCGTCCGCCGCCCGGAGGCGCGGCTGCGCCTCTACTGTGTCCCCTACGCGGGCAGCGGCGCCGGGGTCTTCCGCAGCTGGCCCGAGGGACTGGGCGCGCAGATCGAGGTGCGCAGCGTCATGCTTCCCGGCCGCGATCGCCGCTTCAACGAACCCGCGCTGTCCAGTGTGAGGGCTCAGGCGGATCTCCTCGTTCCGGCGCTGCGCGACACGCTGGACCCGCCGTTCGCGATCTTCGGCCACAGCATGGGCGCGATGCTCGGCTTCGAGGTCGCGCACCGCCTGACGGACGCCGGCCGGCCGCCGGTCCGCCTGCTCGTGTCGGGCGCCAGCGCCCCCCACCTTCGCAATGGGCGCTCGCGGTTCCACCAGCTTCCTGACGACGAGTTCACAGCTCGCATCCGGGACCTCGGAGGCACGCCTCCCGAGCTGGTCGCCCACGAGGAGTTCATGCAGATGATGCTGCCGACACTGCGGGCCGACTTCACCGCGGCGGAGACCTACGACCGGCCGCTCGGCCGGCCGCTGCCGTGTCCCATCACGGTCTTCGGCGGCGCTGACGACCCACTGGTCACCCCCGCCGACCTCGACGGCTGGTCCGGGCACGCCGGCGGCGGTTTCCGCGTGCACGTGCTCCCCGGTGACCACTTCTTCCTCACCAGCTCCCAGGCCCAGCTGATCAGCCTGATCGGCGAGGAGCTGGCGATCGACCTGGAGGGATCGGCGCCTCCGCGGCTCTGAACGTCACCCGCACTCGGCGGTCACCGTCGCAGCCGCGTGCGGATGACGTGGCGCGACCAGACCTGGCACCGGTCCAGCACGTCGGTCTCGAGCTCGTCCGAGTGCGCCGCGATCCGGCAGCGATCGAACAGCATGCCGCCGTAGAAGGACGCCTCCTCCCATCGTGCGCGGTCGACGCGGAACGGGACGAAGAACAGCCGGAGCGGTTCCACGGTGAGCGGCTCCCGGAACCACAGGTTGGCGAATGCCCGCGGCTGCAGCTCGTGCAGCTTGGCCGGCCAGCTCCGCCCGGTCGCGCACTGGCCGAACCCGATGACCTGGCCCGCTCGGCCGTCGGGGAACGACCGCCAGACCACGACGTCGAGCTTGGCGTCGCGCTGGTGGTGCAGCCGCATCCGCGGACGGCAGCCGCCCCCCTCTCCGATGGACTCGCACAGGTGATCGACCGCCCCCCGAAACCCGGCCGTCGGTCCCCGGCGGGGGGAGCCGAAGACCAGGAAGCGGGCTCCGGCCCGCCGGCCTCCCAGATACGACGCGCCTGCCGCGGCCGAGACTTCCTCGAACAGCGATGCGCCATCGACCTCAGGGGGCCCCGCCGCCGCGCCGAACGCGCTCAGCAGGAGCAGGAAGGTGTACGCCGCCCGGTCCATGCCCCGGGAACCCTCCAGCACGTCTCCGGCCAGGCGGAAGGGATAGCCCTGGCGGGACGCCAGCCGCCGGTCCTGCAGCTCCGCGAAGGCTCCGGCGGCGCCGGCCTCGATCCGGCGGTTGCGTGCGGGCGCCCCCGAGCCCCATGCGTCGTCGGGCAGCCGGACGGCCCTCATCGCCTGGAGGAGATCCTCCATGGCGCACGCCCGGCGACGGCGAGCCAGGATCGCCAGCTCCACCCAGTCCGCGGCCTCCTCGCTGCTGGCGCCGGGGATCGGATGATCGTCCCGGAGGGCGACGGACGAATGGCGGGATGCCCGTGGCTTGCCGGCAGGCTCCTCAGCGCCGGGTCCGACGCGTGCCTGGAGCATCGACCTCTCTCTCCGGGCCTGCTCGCCGCGTCGCCTGCACGCCTCTACCCTCCCGGAGGTGTCACCTACGTTTTACTGAGAAGTCTGACCGCGTCTCGGCGATAATCCTGTTAAGGGACCGCGCGCGATTGGTTATAGGTTGGTTAGAGGCGGGGTAGGGCTGTGGGACCGCCCACTCAGGAGCTCGTCCCGAATGGAGTGGACCAGCACGTCCAGGTCATCCACGTAGCGAAGCAGCTCGTGCTGCTCGACTGCGTGCGCGGGCAGGTTCCCGCGAGCCTCCTGCAGGCGATGCCTCGCCGCCAGCATCAATTCGCGGAAGCGTCCTTCACGGTCCTTCTCGGCATCGAGGGCGGCGCCCAACGGCTGGCCCTGGCGCAGGAGAGCCAGGGCCAGCGGGCTCCTGACCGCCCTCTCCAGCAACCGTAAGTCCGGATCGTGGGCCTGCACCGCCGGCGCCATCTCCCGGGACCGGCTGCCGAAGATCCATGCACAGAGCTCGCCCAGCTCCCGCATCCTGTCCTCGGGGACCGGCCCTTCCACGGTGGCCGAGACGCCTGTCAACCCGAGCAGCTCGCGGACTCCCTCGCCATCCAGCGCGGACACCAGGTGGGAGAACGGGAAGTGGCTCGTCCACCTGTCCTCCACCGAGAAGACGCCACCGTCCTCCGCCTGGCGCAGCACCCGCAGAGCCCGGTACAGCGCCCGGACGGCAGAGGCGCTGTCACCCATGCCCCTGGCGACCTGGTCGAGCGGGACGCCAAGCTCCTCGTGGGCCCAGGCGACGAACGTGGCCTCACCGTACGACCGCCACGGCCGGGCGCCGCTGACGTGCCGGTAGCCCATGGACCGCCAGACGTCGGCGCGTTGGGCGACGACCACAGGCAGCCGCTGGAGGTCCCCCAGCCGGGGCGCGGGAAGGGCAGGCAGGTCCGTGGCGTTCAGTCGCTCGCGCAGAGCGCGATCCGTGAGCAGCCGCACCGCGGCCAGCCGCCGGTTGCCGTCGATGACGACCAGCGCCTCGCCCTCCGCCTCCACGATCAGCGGCTCGTGCGGGAAGTAGCCGCCGGTCGCGATCGAGGCCGTCAGCTCCTCGAGCGCGAACTCGCGCCAGAGCCGGTCGAGGATCTGGTCCTGCGAGACGGCTTCCGGCACCTCGCTCAGCCGGGGGCTGCGGCGGTCGAATCGCAGACCTTCGATCGGAACCATGCGCGGCACGCGAGAAGGTATCCCGGCATCCCTCAGCATGATCCCCCTATGGTAGGCGGCCGATCCGCCGCCCGGGCGCCCTGGATGAGCGCCTCCAATGACGCGCAGTGCCGTGGGGACGGCTAGCGGGCTGAGGCTGACCTCGAAGACCTTCGTGCGTCTTCGTGCTCTTCGTGGCTTCGTGCTTCAGACCAATTCGGAATCATTCGTCTCGGGCGGTGCGGCATCAGACCTGCTCGACGGGTGTCGCCACCTGGACGACGGCGAGCCAGACGTCGCGGAGGGCATCCCGCATCCCCGCCTGGTGAGCGACGCTCGCCAGCCTTGGATCGCTCTGCGGCAGGTCCTCGTCCAGCGTCCAGCCGGACGCCGCCAGCCGCTCGAGGTCGGCCCACAGGAGCGTGTCGCAGAGCGCGAGGCCGGCCTCGTAGCCCTCCTCGTAGGCCCGCTGGCGGAGCGCCGAGATGCGCGCCCGGCGCCTGCGCATCTCCAGCGGGTCGGCTGACTCCATGTCCGCCTCGACCACGAACCGCGGCCCCGACCGCTCGACCATCCGGCGGAGGGCCAGCTGGGTGACGGGCGAGGGACGCGCGCCGGGAAAGCGCGCCTGGACCTTGGCCCAGAGCCCGTCCGGCACGTATGCGCTGAGCTTCACGACCGATCAGTACGGGAGCGCGGTGTCGACCGCGCAGTCGCGCAGCGCCGCAAGAAGCCCGCTGGCGAACGTCGCCGAGCGGCGGACGTCGCCGGAGCCCGGCTCCAGCTCAGCCGCCAGGCGCTGGGCCGCCGGCCTGTGGCTGTCGGCCAGCCGGCCCCGCAGCTCGTCGAGCACCGCGTTGAACGGGCCGGCTCTGGTGAGGGTCTCCAGGCGCCAGTCCGCGGCCGCCAACCGCTCCAGCGCCCACCACTCCAGCACGTCGGCCAGCTCCAGACCGGTGGCGTAGCCGTCCTCGAAGGACTGCCGGGCCTCGCCACGCAGGCGCCGCTCCAGCTGCTGCATCCGCTCGCCTGCACCCGGCGGCGGGCCGGGCACGTAGCCGGTCTCCGCGTCGGCCAGCAGGCGCTCCAGGGCCCCCTGGACGAGGCGGGACGGTGGCGTGGCCGGGTACGACTCGCGCGCGCGGAGCCACAGCGCGTCCGGGACGGACAGACTCAGTCGCATTCCCCACACACAGGTTCCGGGTTGGCGGCGCGTGGGGCGGGCGGCCAGACGGCACGCCCACCCCATCCGCGCAGGTAAGGGTGAGAGTCGGTTACGCCTCCGAACCCACGGGCTGGAGGTCGAACGCCACGTCGCCGTGGACGGCCTGGTCGCCGACCCACGGCCGTGCCTCCGGCATCCGGAGCGGCACGGTGAGGCCGGCGATCTTGATCATGATGAACCGGAGGATGCAGTCGTACCGGGCGCCGCCGTTCAGGTGGCTGACCGGCCCGCTGAAGCCCATCTTTCCTGGAGACCGACAGGACCAGCGGCCCTGAGTTGCCCGCCATTGTCACCCGGGCTCAGCCAGTGCGGGCCCGGTGTGATATCCAGCGACACATACTCCTCCCCGGCCTCCTGCGAGGCGGTGCAATGAGATGGGAACGATGCGCGCGGAGCGCGGCCAAGCCGCCGGTCTCCCGGCGACCTGAGGGCACGCTACCCTCCGCCGCAGGATGGCGCATCGTGCCGCTCAGCCAAGCGATATGGGGCGCCGTTGGTGATACCGCCACGAGCCCAGAAGGTTGAGAGCGGCTCGGCTCACATCAGGAACGGCCGGTTCGGTTCGTGTGATCCACCAGTGGTTTCTCGGTTCAGATGTTGCCATCGTGATGATCACGCTTTAGTGATGATCTTCTCTCTCCTTCCGGCGGGGCGGCGCTCGGCGTCGCCCCTCCTTTTTTGATCGGAAGACGACCGGCCCCCTGACCCCCCGGCAGATGAGGGGGGGTTCGGAGCCGGCGAGGAGTCGTTAGGAGCCTGCGCTCCTCGGGCGGCTGGCGGCTGATCGGACAGCACGCTCAGCCCTGTGCCTGAGCGGCCTCCGCGACCAGCTGCTCGACCTCTTCGGCGCTCTCCGCGCCCAGCGCCCGAGCGGCCAGCTTTCGTGCCGCCGCGTGGTCGAGCGCTCGCACCGCAGCCCTGACCTGGCCCACCCGGGCCGCGCCCACGCTCAGCTCGTCCACGTCCAGCCCGACCAGGAGCGGCAGCACCCGCGGGTCGGACGCCGCCTCCCCGCAGACGTCGACCGGGATGCCGGCGTCATGCCCCGCGGTCACGACCTGCGCGATGCGCCGCAGCACGGCGGGGTGGTGGGCGGGCGCCGGCTCGGCCGCGTCCCGCGCCCTGCCCAGCTCCAGGCTTGCCAGGTCGTTGGTGCCCACGCTCAGGAAGTCGGCGACCGCCGCGAGCTGATCGGCCAGGCTGGCGGCCGCCGGCACCTCGACCATCGCCCCAACCGCCCCGAACTGGCCGAGCAGAAGGCGCACGGCGCGGACCTGTCTCGCCTCGGTCACCATCGGCACCAGCACGCGCAGCTCCACGCCGGTCGCGGCGGCCGCGATGGCGCCGACCTGCGCCGCCAGGGCCTCCGGCGCGGCCAGCAGCAGCTCGACCCCACGCGCGGTCGCGCCGCGGAGGAACGGCGGCGTCTTGTCGCCGCCGAAGTCGAGCAGGCGGACGGTCGCGACGCGACCCGCCAGCGCCTCCAGGACGGGCCGCAGCGCGCGCTCGTGCTCCGGCTGGCCTGGCCAGGCGCCCGCCTCCATGAAGGCGAGCTCGGTCCGCAGCAGGCCCACACCCTCCGCACCACTGGCCAGAGCGGTCTCCACCTCGGCCCGGCTGGCCACGTTGGCCAGCACCCGGACCCGGTGGCCGTCACGAGTCATCGCCGGCAGCTCCCGCTCGTCGCGAGCACGCTGCGACGCGGCGACGCGCGCCTGTCGATCGAGGTCGGCGGCGGCCACCTGCTCGGAGGCCGGCGCCGCGACCAGCCGGCCGGCGCTGCCGTCGACCAGCACCGGCGTCCCCGTCTCGATGTCGGCCAGCTCGGCGCCCAGGCCCACGACCATCGGGAGGCCCAGCGAGCGAGCGACGATCGCGGCGTGGGAGGTCACCCCTCCGGCGCCCAGCGCCACCCCGGACACGGAGGCGTCCACCTCCGCGACGTCCGCGGGGCCCAGGTCGGCGGCGACCAGCACCGTCCGGTCCGCACCGGCCGGGCCCTCGGCCTGGACGCCGGCCGCCAGGCGCGCGGCACGACGTCCGACGCTGCGGAGGTCGTCAGCACGCAGGGCGAGCGTCGGGTCGTCGAGGGCCAGCAGGGGCGCGGCCAGCTCCTGGGCGGCGGCCTGCAGCGCGGCCGGCGCCGGCCGGCCTCGGGCAACCGCACACTCCACCCCTGCCGCCAGCGCCGGGTCGCGCGCCATCAGCGCATCGGTCGCGACGATGTCCGACTCCGAGCCGCGGCCCTGCTCCGCCAGCCGCCCGGCCAGCGCGTCCAGCTCACGGGCCGCCGCCTCGAGTGCGGCCAGCGCACGCTCGCGCTCGGCCTCGCGGTCCGCTTCGGGCACGTCACCGTCCGACCCGGGCGCCGGCGGATCGAGCCGCCACGCCAGGCCGAACGCCAGACCGGGCGAGGCGGGAGCGCCGCGCAGCAGGCGCTCCTGACCCTGCGTTGTCACCTCATCATTCTCTCCCCTCATCGGCCGGGGGGTCAGGGGGAGCAAGTCGTCTTCCTTGTACCCCTCATCTGCCGCGGGGTCAGGGGGCTGGTCGTCGTCCTTGTTGCTCCTCCCGGGTGGCCGGACGGGATGGCTGTCCCGGGTGGGTCGGACGAGACCCATGGCACGGCGCCGGGGGGGCATGTCAGCCTGTCCCTGCTGGGCTGGCGGGGCGAAGATGGTGCTTGACGGGACGGGGTGCTCGCCGGCTCAGCGCCCAACGCTCACGGCCCCGCGCTGCTGGTCTGGACCGATCGGCGAACAGCCCTGACCCTGCGCCGGCCGGCGCTCATGCCTTCGTGCGCATGACACATGGCCGACACCGTGCGGGACCGTGGTCCTGCTACGTTTCGATCTGTGACGGTTCGGCTCTTCTGCACTCAGCGTCAGGCCCTCACGGAGCTGCCGGCCAGCGGTCCGGTCAACATCTACGTGTGCGGGGTGACGCCCTACGACTCGACGCACCTCGGCCACGTGGCCACCTTCCTCACCTACGACATCCTGGCCAGGCGCCTGATGGACCAGCACCGCAACGTCATGGTTGTGCGCAACATCACGGACGTGGACGATCCGATCCTGGGTCGGGTGCAGGAGCTCGGCGTCGACTACTGGTCGCTCGTGGAGGCGGAGATCGCGCAGTTCTCCAGGGACATGGCGGCGCTGAACGCCCTGCCGGTCATGGCAGAGCCGCGAGTCTCGAACGCCCTCGACGACGTCATCCGGGCCATCGAGGAGCTGGTGAGCAGCGGCTGCGCGTACGTCCACGGCGAGACGGTGTACTTCGATGTATCGCGCGTGAGGGACTTCGGCCAGATCTCCGGCTACTCGCCCGAGCAGATGACGTATCTGGCGCGGGAGCGCGGGGGCGACCCGGACCGGCCCGGTAAGCGGAACCGGCTCGACTTCATCCTGTGGCAGCCCTCGAGGCCGGGGGAGCCCGCGTACGAGTCGCCGTTCGGCACGGGGAGGCCCGGATGGCACATCGGCTGCTCGGTGATGTCACGGCAGGCGTTCGGCACGCGGGTGGACCTGCATGGCGGGGGCAGCGACCTCATCTTTCCCCACCACGAATGCGAACAGGCGCAGAACCGGTGCCTGGACGGCGGCACGTCCGTGGGGATGTGGGTGCACACCCAGCCGGTGGCCTACCAGGGCGAGAAGATGTCGAAGTCGCTCGGCAACATCGTGCTCGCGCGCAACCTGCTCAAGGTGGCCGACCCGCGGGCCATCCGGCTCGCCGTGTTCCGGCGCTACCACCACCGCCACGGGTGCGAGTGGCGCGACGAGGACCTGTACGACGGTGTGACGCTGCTGACCAAGCTGCTGCTGGCCGCGCAGCGCAGGAGCGGCCCCGACCCGCGCCCGTTCGCGGCTGCCGTCCGAGCCCGCCTGGACGACGACCTCGACGTGCCGGGAGCGATCCATCAGCTCGAGCTGCTGGCTGACGCGACGCTGGCCGGCGACGGACCGTCGACCGAGACGGCGGAGACCCTGAGTGCGCTTGCGACGTTGATCGGAGTGCCACTCGACGGGCCTCCTCCGATCGGGTGAGATGGAGGACGCCGTGAAGACCTTCGAGAGGCTGTTCCAGGAACTGACCGAGAAGGCTGCGCGGGGCGACAGCAGCTCAGGCACGGTGCGAGAGCTGGCCGCCGGCCTCCACGAGATCGGCAAGAAGGTCGTCGAAGAGGCCAGCGAGGTGTGGATGGCGGCGGAGCACGAGGGCCGGGAACGGACCGCCGAGGAGATCGCCCAGCTCCTGTACCACGTGCAGGTGCTGATGCTGGCGACCGGCCTGAGCCTGGAGGACGTCTACGAGCACCTGTAACCGCCGCCGGCGGACCAGGTGGCCGGGCCCGCCCGCCGCCGATTCGAGCAGGCCGCCAGACTAGGCGCATGGACGTTGAGGGACGAGTCGTGATCGTCACCGGAGGCGGGGGCGGCATCGGGGCCGCGCTGTGCCGGCGCTTCGCCGCCGGCGGCGCGAAGGCGATCGTGGTGGCGGACGTGCAGCGCGACGCGGCGCAGGCGGTGGCGAAGGCGGTCGGCGGGACCGCGGTGGTCACGGACGTGACCGTGGAGGCCGGCGTGCAGGCGCTCGTGGAGCGGGCGCGCGAGGCCCACGGCCGCGTCGACATCTACTGCTCCAACGCGGGCATCGGCGTCGGAGGCGGAGTGGAGGCGCCAGACGAGGCCTGGCGGCGCAGCTTCGACGTTCACCTGATGGCGCACGTCTACGCGGCCCGCGCGGTCCTGCCCGAGATGCTCGAGCGGGGCGAGGGCTACTTCCTCGGCACCATCTCGGCGGCCGGCCTGCTGAACCACATCCTGGCCGCGCCCTACGCGGTCACGAAGGCGGCCGGACTCTCGTTCCTGGAGTGGCTGAGCATCGCGTATGGCGATCGCGGCATCCGCGTCTCCGCGCTCTGCCCCCAGGGCGTCCGCACCGCCATGCTCGGCATGGAGGGCAGACGGCCGTTCCTGCAGCACGGCGCCATGGAGCCGGACGACGTGGCCGGGGTCGTCGTGGAGGCGCTCCGCGACGAGCGTTTCCTCGTCCTGCCCCATGCCGAGGTGGCGGACTACTTCCAGCGCAAGGCCTCGGACTACGACCGCTGGCTTCGCGGCATGCGCCGCCTGCGGGATCGGGTGCTCGCCTGAGCGTTGGAGAAGGCTGACATGGGGGGGAGGGCTTTCGCCCTCCCCCTAGCCCTCCCCCATGGGCCCTCTGCGCCTCAGGACGGCGAGCGCTCAAGCTCGGTGCGGGGTACAGCGATCGCGCCTCCGCCACACCGTCCGAGCACCCCCCCACCGCCGTCGGCTTGCAGGCGTTGCTGTCTCGACTGCCGAATCACCGCTTCCCTTCCTCGGACCGCGCACCTGGAATGCGACATGGACGCCGGTGACGATGTCCCCCTGGGCGGATGTCCGGGCCGGTGCGTGCCCCTCATCGTTTCCGACCGCAGCAGTTGTATCATGCAACCGATGTAGCGTGCAACCGTCGCTCTGGTCGAGCGGCGACCGAACCGGTGTACGCTCAGGCGCCAGAGAGAGAGGATGACCACCTCGGACGATACCTTCCGTCTGCTGTACGAGGCGGCCGTGGCCACCAGCGGCGTCCTCGAGCCGGAGCGGCTGGCTCGGCTTGCCGTGGAGCAGGCATGCCGGCTCACGGGCGCCGACTCCGCTTTCCTCTTCTGGTGGGTGCCCGAGCGCGAGCTCCTCATCCTGCTGGCCGAGCACCCGCTCGGAGCGCGACCCAGGATGTGCACGCGGAAACGTGACCAGGGTGTTGTCGGCATGGCCTTCGACACCGGCCAGCCGCAGGTCGCCCACGACTACGCGACCTGGCCATCCGCACTGGCGGCCGCGGTCCAGGGCGGCGTCGCCGCGGCGATGGCCGTGCCCCTCGTCGCCGGCGGCCGGCAGGTTGGCGCGCTGTGCGTGCGCAGCTACCGGACCGAGCGCTGGCTCGATCGCCAGATCGAGGCGCTGGATCTGCTCGCCAGGCTCGTCGCGCCGGCGCTGGCCGCCGCTCGGGAGCACGCCGACCTGGAGGCGGCGGAGGAGAGCTTTCGGGCCGTCTTCGCCGACGCGCAGGAGCAGCTGTTGGCGCTCGTCCGTGAATTCAGCCTCCACCGGACCGACGCGGGCGCAGGCGGCGAGCCGGTGTCGATGAGCGAGCACCAGGCGCTGATGGAGCTGAGCACGGGCGAGGAGCTCTCCCAGTCGGCCCTGGCCATGCGCCTGCGCCTGGAGAAGAGCACCATCAGCCGGCTGGCGGCGCAGATGGAGAGCCGCGGCTGGCTGGAGCGGAACCGCGACACCGCCGATCTGCGCCTGGTGCGGCTGCGCCTGACCCCTCGCGGCCAGACGCTCGCACGGGACCTGGCGGCCTACCGCGCCAGCAAGCTCCAGGGCATGCTCCAGGCGGTCCCGCCAGCCGACCGCGAGTCTGTCGTGCAGGCGCTGAAGCTCGTGGTCCGAGCCCTGCAGCGCACGCCCGAGGGCGGCGCCTCCGCAGCCGGCTGAGAAGATGCAAGGGGACGGACGCACCGTGCTTCAACTCACTCGGACAGATCGCGGGCGCCCCAGGTCAGTTCCGGACAAAACTTCAGACCAAGTTCAGAACGATTCGTCTCAGCGCATGACGGCCAGCCGAGCCACCAGCGCTCTGAGGTTCGCGATGTCGTAGGGCTTCGAGATGTAATCGTCGAAGCCCTCCTCCCGGCACCGCTCGGAGTCGCCCGCCATCGCATACGCGGTGACCGCGACCACCGGCAGCGACGGCTGGTAGGCCTTGATCAGGCGGAGCGCCTGGTGACCGTTGACACTGGGCATCTCCAGGTCCATGAGCACGACGTCGAACCGCTCATGGCCCGCCGCGGCCGCCGCCTCCATGCCGTTCGCCGCCACCACCACGTGGTACCCCTGCCGCTCCAGCACCTTGCGCCCGAGCACCTGCATCCGGGGATCGTCGTCCACCAGCAGGACCGAGGTCATCCAGCCAGGCCCTCCTCCGCCGCGAGCACGAGCTGGCGCGGCGCGGCATCGGTCGCCACCGGCAGCCGGAACCAGAACCGGCTGCCCACCCCGACCTCCGACTCGACGCCGATCGTCCCCTGGTGGAGAAGCACCAGGCGCCGCGCGATCGACAGCCCCAGGCCGGTGCCGGTGAACCCCCGCTGCCCGCCGTCGACCTGCGAGAACTCGTCGGACACCCCGTCCAGCGCCTCCTGGGGGATGCCGATGCCGGTGTCCAGCACGGAGATCTCGACCTCTCGCGACAGCGTCAGCAGGCGGACGATCACACCGCCGGCGTGCGTGAACTTGACGGCGTTCGAGACGAGGTTGGTCACCACCTGCCGGATCCGCAGCGGGTCCGCCATGACCGGCGGGTCGCCGCCGACCACCGCCAGTCGGAGCTCCAGCGACTTGCTCAGTGCGAGAGGCCGCAGGGCCGACGCCACGTCGCCGAGCAGGGCCTCGAGCCGGACCGGCCGAAGCTCGAGCCGCATGCGGCCGGCCTCGATCCGCGACAGGTCGAGGATGTCGTTCAGCACGTCGAGCAGGCCCCGCCCGGCGGTCGCGATCTCCTGCACGTCCTCCCTCTGCCCCGGCGACAGCTCACCCGACGCGCCCTCCAGCAGCAGGTCGGAGAACCCGAGGATGGCCGACAGCGGGGTGCGCAGCTCGTGACTCATGCGGGCCAGGAACTGCGACTTGAGCCGGCTGGCCTGCTGCAGCTCCTCGTTCGTCTCGCGAAGGCGGTCCAGGAACGCCTCCCGCTCGGCATCGACTCGGGACTTCTCGAGCACCGATGTCGCGTGCTGCGCCATCTGCTGGAGCTGTCGCTCGTCGACCGCGTGGAACCGCGGGCTTCCCTCCCGCCGGCACACCACCAGGCAGCCCAGCACCCGCCTGCCCGCGCTCAGCGGCACGGACAGGTATGGGCCCACCTCCCAGAGCTCCGTCTCACCGGTCGCCACGCCGAGCTCCCCCAGCTCACCGCGGTGGGCGCCGCTGGCCGGCTGGCAGCGCTCGACCAGCAGCACGGCGAGATCGTCGAGGGCGGCATGCGGCAGCCCGGTCGTCGCATCGTGGGCGACCGGGGCCATCCGCCCGCCAACCGCGTCCCAGACGCCGAGCGCGCTGAAGTCGGCGCCGACCAGCTCCCTGGCATGCACGGCGATGATCTGCAGAGCACTGGGCCCTCGCTCGGCGTGGACCGAGCTCGCCGCCTCGTTGAGCCGGGCCAGCGCCTCCATACGCTGCCTGAGCACGGCCGCCTGCTGGGCACGGCGGACGAGCGTCCAGCCGACGACCAGCCCCGCGACCAGGACGACGCCGAGCACCGCCGCAATGGCGATCACCGTGGCGCGAAGTTGATCGGCGCCCTGCAGCGCGACCGGCGCCGGCACGTCGGCCACCACCACCCACCGGAAGCCCGGCACCGGCGCGGAGGCCGACAGGCTGGGAACCCCGTCGCGCATGGACCTGCTGACGTCCGGATGACCGTTCAGCGCCCTGGCCACCAGCTGGTCGCCGGCGGGCCAGGACGTCACGCTGCCCAGCTCCAGACCGGGCGCCGCCAGCACATAACCGGCGCCGTCGATCACCCAGAGGTTCGTGGAGTGGGCGGCGGAGAAGTCGTCGACGAACATCTGGATCTTCTCGAGGTCGTACAGACCGACGAGGTAGCCGAGCCGGACGGTGGCGCCGTTCGCCTGGCCGTGGATCGGGGTGGCGATCGCCACGGCGTTCAGGTCCTGCCGGCCGCCTGTGGCCGAGAGCCCGGCCACGAAAGGCGTGTCCTGCGTGGTCACGCCCTGGTACCAATCGTCGCCGGTCAGGTACTTGCCGGCCAGGTCGCCCTGCGCCGGCGTGACGGTCAGCAGCCGGCCTCGCGGGTCGGTCACGAACGCCGTGCTGACGCCGTTCTGGAGCCGGGTCAGGTCGACCAGCTCAGCGCTGAGGCTGCCCATGTCGGGCCGCCCCGCCGGGCCGGCCGTCATCGCCGGCGCCAGGTTGTGGTCGGCGAACGCATCCAGCCCAGCGCCCACGTCCTGGAAGCGCTGGTGGATGAACGCGGCGCTGGCCTGTGCCGAGTCCGCCGCCCCGTGCTGGGCGGCGGTCACGGCCGAGGCGGTGGAGATCGTGATCGAGGAGTAGGCCAGCAGCACGATGGGCGCGCCGGTGATCCCGAAGAAGAGCACGACCGCCCACCGGCTCGACAGCAGCCTCATCTACGCTCTGAGACTCCAGGGAGGCGTCGGGTACGCCGGCGGCGCGTCGGCCACATCGGGAGGGTAGACCGTGTGGCGGCGGCTGTGCTGGATCTGCATGACCACCATCGGCTTGGTCTCGTTCGCCCCCCGGCTGTCGAACTTCAGTCGGCCGTAGAAGGTCGTCACGTCCAGCCTGGCCAGCGCGTCACGGACCCTCTGCGGCTCCAGCGAACCCGCGTTCTCCATCGCCCGCTGCAGAGCGAGCCCGGCGGCCGTTGCCTGGGCCACCTGGTACGCCGGCTCGTCGAGGGTCCGGAACAGATGCCGGTAGGCAGCGATGTACTCCATGGTCGTCAGGTACATCTGGGGCTGATAGCGCACCTGCGGCGTCCACTGGACGCCGGCGAAGACGTAGTCGGCATCGGGACCGAGGTCCGCGATGAACCCTGGCGTCGAGGGCCCCACGGAGTAGGCGAACATCCTGGCGTCCATGGCGAGCGCCCTCGCCGCGCGGTGGATGGCCACGGCCTCCGCGACGTGGCCGGCGTTGAGCACGATGTCGGGCCTGGAGGCCGCCGCCCTCGCCACCAGCGGCATGACGTCCGTGGAGCCGGCCGGGTACTGCTGGCTGAACACGACCTGGAGACCGTGGCTGGCCGCGCGGGCCCTGGCCGACTCCGCGATCTCGAGGGAGAACCGATCGTCGGCCGACAGCAGCGCGACGGTCTGCGGCCGCGGGTGCAGCTGGACCGCCAGGTCCAGCAGGCTGACCGTGTACTGGTCCGTCAGGCTCGCGATCCCGAACGTGAACCGGTAGCCCCTGGTGAAGATCGACTGTGCGGCGGCGTTGCCGGCGACCAGCGGGACGCCGTAGCGCTCCGCGACGGCGGCGACCGCCGCGCTGGTGTCGCTGCCATAGGGCCCGAGCAGGAACTGCACGCCGGTATGCACCAGGAGGTCGCCGGCCACGCTGCCGGCGACGTCAGGTCTGCTGCGGTCGTCCTGCGAGACCAGCTGCACCCGGTGCCGGACGCCGGCGACCTGGATGCCGCCCTGGCCGTTGACCCAATCCAGCCACATCTGGTAGCCCTGCAGCGTGAGCCGCCCCTCGCTCGAGTACGACCCGCTCCGCGAGATGGGCGCGCCAACCACGATGGGGCTGCCTGCCGGCGCCGGGGGTGCCGCGGTGGCGCCACCGCACCCGGACGCGGCCAGCAGGAGACACGCGAGCACACCCCAACCACCACGCGCCGTATCTCGAGCAGACCACCCGTCGACGAGCACCACTGCACCACCGCCTCGCTTCGCAGCTTGCCGAAGCAACAGCACGATAGCAGGAATATCCTGGTGCTGCGCCAGGCCGGAGCCGGCGCCGCCGGGATCCACCGACGCAGCCCAGCGATGTCCTGGGGAGCGCGTACGCGGTGGAGCCGGCGGCCGGTGGTGGATCTCGGCGCTGCTGGCGGCGGGTCATCCGGGCGGTCCAGCGCTGGAGCATCATGGCCGGCCCGGCGGAGGAGGAGCGCACGACGCGCGAGAGCAACCTCGTCCGGCGACGCTTGCGGTAGGCGCCTCGTGGACGACTCGGTTCGCCGGACGCTTGCGGCGTGGCTGCGGCGGCCTCGGTGCGAGGTGATGCCGCTGGCGGGCGCTGAGGAGGCGGTCGCCGCGCACCTGACGCCGGACGTGACGGTGACGGTGACGGCGCCCGCGACCCGGGGCCTGGAGCGCATGCTGGACCTGACCGAGCGGCTGGTCCGCCGCGGCTACCGGGTGGTGCCGCACCTCCAGGCGCGAGGCGTCCGCGACGGCGCGCACCTGCGCGAGGTCCTCGACCGGCTGGCGGCGCTCGGAACGGAGGATGCGTTCGTGGTCGCCGGCGACCAGCCCGAGCCGGCGGGGCGATTCCCGGACGCGCTGTCGCTGCTGGAGGCGATGGCGACGCAGGGCCACCCGTTCCGGGAGATCGGCATCGCCGGGTACCCGGAGAGCCACCCGTTCATCCACGAGGACCTGACGATCCAGGCGATGTGGGACAAGCGGCGGTTCGCCACCTACGTGGTCAGCAACCTCTGCTTCGACCCGCGGGTGATCGCCGCCTGGGTGACGCGAGTCCGGCGGCGGGGCGTGTCGCTGCCCATCCACGTGGGGATGGCCGGACCGATCAACCCGACGCGCCTGGTGCGCATCGCGAACCGGATCGGCCTGGGCGAGTCGGCGCGACTGCTGCGCTGGCATGCGGGCTGGGTGCGCCTGGTCGCGCCCGGGGGGTACCGCCCCGACCGGCTGCTGACCCGGCTCGCACCGCGGGTCGCCGACCCCGCGCTGAACGTCGCGGGCCTGCACGTGTTCACGTTCAACGAGATCGCGAAAACGGAGCGGTGGCGCCAGGAATGGCTGGAGCGGCTGGGAGCGACCGGGCCCTGAGCGACCGCCTCTCCTCGCGCATTCGTGGGTGCGCGAATAGGCCCTCTTCTCCTTCGACAAAGTCCCCGGGTGGCCGTAAGCAAGGGCTCCGCCCGAGTGTGTGAGTGCATCTTCCCGAGATCGCCCAGCCTCGACTGCAGACGCGAAGCGCTGGGCCGGAGGCCCCCCAAACGTCCCGGACAAGAGGGGGGGTTCCGGAAGGGGGGGCCTGCCCCCCCTTGCCCTTAGACTCAGTGGCGATGTCGATCGAATCCGAGGCGGACCTGGCCGGGATGCGCGCTGTCGGCGCGGTGGTGGCGCGCACGCTGCGGGAGCTGCGTGAGGCCGTGCGGCCGGGTGTCACGACGGCGTGGCTGGACCAGCTCGCGGCAGCGGCCCTGCGACGCGGCGGCGCGCGGCCGGCGCCCCAGGTGCTGATCGGATTTCCGGGCAGCTGCTGCATCAGCGTGAACGACGAGGTGGTGCACGGCGTCCCCGGTCCGCGCCGGCTCCTGCCGGGAGACGTGGTCAAGCTGGACGTGACCGCCGAGCTCG
Organism: Candidatus Dormiibacterota bacterium; assembly: GCA_036500885.1. Lineage (GTDB taxonomy): Bacteria > Chloroflexota > Dormibacteria > Dormibacterales > Dormibacteraceae > CF-161. The sequence continues at coordinate 733 of DASYBH010000142.1, read as the reverse complement.
GCGGCTACGTCGCCGACGCCGCCGTCACGGTGACCCTGCCGCCGGCCACCGTCGAGGCGTCGCGGCTGGCGGACTGTGCCGGCGCCGCGCTCGCCATGGCCCTGCACAGCGCTCGGGCGGGCCGCCCCCTGTCCATCATCGGCCGGGCGGTGGAGCGCGAGGTGCGGCGCCGCGGCTTCCACGTGCTGCGTGAGCTGTGCGGCCACGGCACCGGCCGCACGATGTGGGAGGAGCCCTCGGTGCCCAACTTCGAGCTGCCCGGCCGGGAGGTGCTGACGGAGGGCCTGGTGCTGGCCGTCGAGCCGAGCGTGGCCGCGCGGCGCGAGCGGCTGGTGCAGGCGCCCGACGGCTGGACGCTGCGCACGCGCGGGGGCAGCCTCACCGCGCACGTCGAGCACACGATCGTGGTGCGCCACGGCCGCCCCCTCGTCGTGACGGCGGCGTAGACGTCTGATTGCAGCACGCGTTCTGGCCCCTCCCCCCTCGCGTCGCGGGGGAGGGGCCAACTCGAGGCGCGTCGAGTCCGGCCGTCGGGTCCAGCGCTCAGGCGCGTGTCTCGAGGTCGCGGAGCAGCCGGGCGATCTCCAGGGCATTGGTCGTGCCGTAGTTGCTGAAGCAGTTGTTCATCAGCACGTGCGTCTGCTTCGCCCGGTGCGCCACGTCGCGGATGGCCGGGGCCCAGTCCGCCAGCTCGTCCTCGTCGTAGAGGTAGCGGAAGCGCTCTGACGGCGGC
>DASYBH010000141.1:0-3638 GCA_036500885.1 Candidatus Dormiibacterota bacterium | reverse complement strand
CGGTCGGCCAGACGGCCCTCTCAGCCCCTCTCCGGAGCTCCCGCGTTTCAACCACGATTCTACCCATGCCATGCGCGAAGCAATTGTGCCAATTTCCGGCCTATGTGGCATACTGATGGTAGAGTGGCACTCGATGAATCGATTGTCCACGTCGGTCCGCAGGGTCGTCTGGTGATCCCCGCCAGGCTTCGTCGCGCGCTCGACCTGGAGGTGGGTGAGACGTTGGTGGCGCGAGTGGAGGAGGATCGCCTCGTCCTGGAGCGCCCCCGGGCAGCCCTCGCCAGGCTCCAGCGCGCGTTCCGAGAAGCGGTGCCGGAGGGGGTCAGCCTGGTCGACGAGCTGCTCGCCGACCGGCGGGCGGAGGTTCGTCAGGAGGAGTCGCGCTGAAGGCCGTGCGGGAGGCTCACGTCCTGGACGCCTCCGCGCTGCTGGCGGTCCTCCACCAGGAGCCTGGCGCGGAGCTCGTGCTGCCGGTGCTGGAGGGCGCGCTCATGTCATCGGTGAACTGGTCGGAGGTCGTCCAGAAGGCCGCCGCGCGGGGGGTGGCGGTCGGTCCCCGAATGCGGCGTGACGTCCAGGCGATCGGCGTCCGAATCGTCGCCTTCGAGCCGGACGACGCCGAACAGGCCGCCCGGATCTGGGAGGCCGCGCCGCGCGCCGGGCTCTCTCTCGGCGATCGCGCGTGCCTGGCTCTCGCCGCGGATCGTGGCGCCGTGGTGGTGACGGCGGATCGTGCCTGGGCATCGCTGCCGCTGAACGTGCCGGTCAGGGTCGTCCGATAGACTTATCGCACAGATGGAGAAGCTCACCGACAAGCTCTTCACCAACCGCTACGTCGAGGACACCGGGCACTCGCACATCGAGATCGCCAACCAGGACGTTTGCCGGGACAGGTGCTCCGGCAAGTACTGCAACTACTTCTGCCCAGCCGGCGTCTACGAATGGGACGAGGACAAGCAGGAGACGGTGGTCAGCTTCGGCAACTGTGTCGAGTGCGGGGCCTGCGCGATCGGCTGCCCCTACGACAACATCCTGTGCATGACGCCGAAGGGCGGATACGGCGTCCAGTTCCGGCACGGCTAGGGCCGGTCGGGCGCAGGAAATGGTGGTGGCCGGGGGCCGGTTGAACAGGGTATGAGCGAGCAGTTCGACGTCATCATCGTTGGCGGCGGGCCCGCCGGCCTGGCGGCTGGACTGTACGCGGCGCGCATGAAGCTCTCCACGGTGCTGCTGGAGCGGGGGCCCCTGGGCGGCCAGCTCCTGAACACCGAGCTGATCGAGGACTATCCCGGCTTCGAGTCGGTGCTGGGCGCCGACCTGGCCCTGAAGATGGGCGACCACGCCCGCAAGTTCGGTCTGGACATCCGCGAGTTCATGGGTGTGGAGGAGGTCGACGTCGCGGCGGACGGCACCAAGGTGGTCCGGATGGACGACGGCTCCGTGCTGACGGCCCCGGGCCTGATCATGGCCGCCGGCGGCCTGCCCCGTCGCCTCGACGTGCCGGGCGAGAGCGAGCTCGCCGGCCGCGGCGTGTCCTACTGCGCGGTCTGCGACGGAGCTTTCTTCAAGGGCCAGGAGCTGGCCGTGGTCGGGGGCGGCGACGCCGCGCTGGAGGAGGGGGACTTCCTCACGCGCTATGCCTCGAAGGTGCACATCATCCACCGCCGAAGCGAGTTCCGCGCCCAGCCGGTGCTGCAGGATCGAGCCAGGGCCAACCCCAAGATCGACTTCGTGCTCGACGCCCAGGTGCGGGCCATCGAGGGCGATGGCAAGGTCGGCAGCGTTCGCTACGCGCAGCGGGGGACGGAGCGCAAGCTGCGCGTCGGAGGTGTGTTCATCTTCGTCGGCTTCGTGCCCAACTCCGGCCTGCTGAAGGCCCATGCCGACCACGACGCGGCCGGCTACCTGCTGACCGACCGCAACATGCAGACCTCGATCGAGGGCCTGTGGGCGGTCGGCGACGTGCGCGCTCAGCTGACCAAGCAGATCGCGACCGCGGTGGGCGACGGCACGACGGCGGCGGTCGCCGCCTCCGGCTACGTCGAGGCACTGAGGGACCGCCAGCGCCCGGCCGGCGTCGCCTGAGTACGGCAGGTCGCCCGGTGCGGCCGCCTCAGCGGTCGGAACCCAGCGTCCGCAGGTATCGGAAGGTGTAGATCCCCGTGGCGTGACCGCTGGCGAACCCGATGCCCAGCGCGTACTGGCCGACCAGCGCCACGTCCGTCAGGCGCAGCTCCTCCTCGGGCAGCTCCCTGGCGGCGTCGAGCCGCCCGGGAGACCCCGCCTCACCGCGACACTCCGCGCACGGGCACGCCCAGCGCAGCTGCGGCCCCAGGTGGCGCGTTCGGCCGCCGTCGGCCCAGGCGATCTCCAGCGCGTTGTCGGCGCGCACCAGGTCGATCGCGGTCGGGAAGGGCTCGGTGTCGCTCAGCGGACGTTGATGACCGGCAGCTGCCGGAAGGACTGGATGGAGGTCCTCGCCGCGATCTGCGAGGCGACGTCTCGGAACGCCTTCGCGGCGGGCCCGTCGGGACGGGAGACCACGATCGGCGCGCCGCCGTCCGACTCCACGCGGATGTCCTCGTGGAGGGGGATCGCACCGAGGAAGGGCACGCCCAGCCGCTGCGCCGCCCGCTCCGCGCCGCCGTGGCCGAACACGTGGTGCTCGTGGCCGCACTCCGGGCAGACGTACCAGCTCATGTTCTCGACGAGGCCCAGCGGCGTGACGTTGAGCGAGCGGAACATCTGCAGCGCCTTCACCGCGATGTCCAGCGCCAGGTCCTGCGGCGTGGCCACGATCGCCACACCGGTCAGCGGGATGGACTGCGCGATGGTCAGCGAGGCGTCGCCGGTGCCCGGTGGCAGGTCGATCACCAGGTAGTCGAGCTCTCCCCACGTCACGTCGCTCATCATCTGCTGGATCGCCCGCGACACCATGGGGCCGCGCCAGATCATCGCCTTGTCGCCGCCGCCGAGAAAGCCCATCGACATGAGCGAGATGCCGTACGCCTTCAGCGGCTGGATCTTCTGGTCGACCACCCTGGGCTGCTCGCGCACGCCCGTGAGACCGGGTACGGAGGGCCCGTAGATGTCCGCGTCGAGCAGACCGACGCGAGCCCCTGACATCTGCAGCGCCGCGGCCAGGTTGACGGCCACGGTCGACTTGCCGACGCCGCCCTTGCCGCTGGCGATCGCGATCGTCTGCTTGACCCCGGGCAGCATCTCGGACGCCTGGCGCATGAAGCCGGGCCGGACGTTGGCGGTCATCTTGACGTCCACGCGGGACACGCCGGCCAGTGCGCCGACGGCCTCCTCGGCCTGGGTCTTGAACCGGTCGCGCACCGGGCAGGCCGGCGTGGTGAGCTCGAACGTGAACGCGACCTCGCCGGCGTCGGAGATGCGAAGGTCCTTGATCATTCCCAGGCTCACGACGTCGCGGCCGAGGTCGGGGTCCACGATCGTGGCCAGGGATCCGAGGACCTGCTCTTGGCTGAGGGCTGGCATGTCCCTCAATGGTAGGCGTGCCCGGGATCCACCGCGCACGCGGCCGCCAGATACATCGCCTGTGCCGCGTCGGAGGATGCCGGGCCCAGAGACCGAGAATCGGGCCGCTTTAGACTGTCGGGTCAACTGTGACC
>DASYBH010000140.1:0-1876 GCA_036500885.1 Candidatus Dormiibacterota bacterium | reverse complement strand
GGCGTGGTCTGGGCAGGGAGCGTCGGGAGCCGCACCGTACCCTCCGTGCGTCTCCGTGTCCTCCGTGGCTCCGTGCTTCGACCTGCTCAGACCAGATCGCACGCCCCAACCCATTCCCGACAGCACTTCACGAGATCTGCTTAGATGCCCGAAGATGCCCTGGCCGGTGTGAAGCCCAGGATCGAGGTGGACGGGCAGCCCCTCGGCGCCGACGTGGAGACGCTGCTGGAGCAGGTGGTGGTGGACGACCACCTGCACCTGCCCGACATGTTCCTGCTGTCCTTTCGGGACGCGGCCAACCAGGTCGTCAGGCAGGCCCGGCTCCAGATCGGCGCCACGGTCAGGATCAGCGTGCCCGGACCGGGCTCCGGCGGCGCGCAGCTGCTGATCGAGGGCGAGGTGACCGGGCTGGAGGCCGAGTACGACGCGGTGGGCAGCCGGGCGGTCGTCCGCGGCTACGACGGCTCGCATCGCCTGCACCGGGGCCGGATCACGCAGACGTACCAGAACGTCAAGGACTCCGACATCGCGCGCACCGTCGCCCAGCGCGCCGGGCTGCGCCCCGGCGCCATCGACGACTCCCGGACCACTCACGACCACGTGTCCCAGGTCAACCTCTCGGACTGGGACTTCCTCAGGGCGCGGGCGGCCGAGATCGGCTTCGAGGTCGCGGTGGGCGAGGGCAGGCTGCACTTCCGCCGGCCCAGCCCGTCGAACGAGGCCCCGGCGCAGGGGGACTTCCAGTCGAGCGACCCGCTGCAGCTCGTGTTCGGGACGGACCTCCTGGAGTTCCGGCCGCGGGTCAGCTCGTCGGAGCAGGTCAAGGAGGTCAAGGTCCGGGGCTGGGACCCCGGGGTCAAGAGGGCCGTGATCGGCTCGGCCCCGGCCGGGACCACGAGCGCGCAGGTGCCGGCCACCCCGGCCTCGCTGGCCCAGACGTTCGGCGGCCCGACCTACGTGGACGTCCAGCACCCGCTGGCGACCCAGCGCGAGGTGGACACGATGGCGAGGGCGCTGGCCGAGCAGATCGGCAGCGCCGTGGCCGAGGCCGAGGGTGTGGCGCGGGGCAACCCGAGGCTCAGGGCCGGGACCGCGATCAGCGTCGGCGTGGTCGCCGCGGACTTCGCCGGCCGCTACACCCTCACCCACACCCGGCACGTGTTCGACGCGCGCGGCTACCGCACCCGCTTCGAGGTGAGCGGCCGCCAGGACCGCTCGCTCCTCGGGCTGGTCGCCAACGGCGGCGCTCCGGGCGCCGCCTCGGCCGGCGGGCCGCCGATCTACGGGGTGGTGGTCGCGCAGGTGACCAACAACGACGACCCGGACGCGCGGGGCCGGGTCAAGCTGAAGTTCCCCTGGCTCTCCGACAGCTACGAGTCGGACTGGGCGCGGATGACGCAGGCCGGCGCCGGGCCCGACAGCGGCGCGGTGTTCCTGCCGGAGGTCAACGACGAGGTGCTGGTCGCGTTCGAGCTCGGCGACGTCCGCCGGCCGATCGTCATAGGCGCGCTCCACAACGGCAGGGACAGGCCGCGGCTGGGCAAGGACCTGCTCGACAACGGGAAGGTCAGGCGCCGGGGCTTCGTCTCGCGCCGGGGCCATCGCCTGGGCTTCTTCGACGACGCGGGCAAGTCCGGCATCGCGCTGATCACCGGCAGCGGCGGCATCCGGATCTCGCTCAACGAGACGAAGAACGAGATCCACCTGTTCTGCAAGGGCAAGGTGCGGATCGAGGCGCAGGACGAGCTCTCGATCAGGAGCCGCCAGAAGGTCACCATCGAGGCGGGAGGAGAGCTGGAGATGAAGGGCAAGTCGGCCAGGCTGACCGGCGACAACGCCGTCGAGGTCAGCGGCAAGCAGATCAAGCTCAACTGAG
>DASYBH010000139.1:0-7953 GCA_036500885.1 Candidatus Dormiibacterota bacterium | reverse complement strand
CGAGTGAGACTCTGACGAGCGCACGCACAGGCCGCTCCGCACGAGGCCGCCGAGGCTCTCAGGTGACCTGCGAGTAGCTCCATCCGGTCCACGCGGTCACCGTGATCGAGATCACCGGACCGGCGGGGACGACGTCGCGATACTGCCGGTACCTGCTCTGCAGGCGGCGAACCCGCTCCGCCCGCTCCCCCTCGTCCTCGACCACCCGTGCGGTCCCATCGGCCCGGACCCACCACAGCGCCGTCCAGTCGTCCTCGTAGTGGTCCACGAGCACCGATACGTGCGGGTTGCCGCGGATGTTCCGCAGCCGCTTCAGGTCGGTGGTCCGCTTCGGCTTGTGGTCGACGGCGATGACGATCGAATCTCCACGAGCGTCGAACGTCACGGGCACGACGTGAGGCCGGCCCCGGCCGTCCACGGTCGCGAGCCGCGCGACGCGCGCCGTCTCGAACCGTGACCGCGCCTCGTCCTCGGTCATCCTCGTCGGGGTGTGGGCCGGAAGCGAAGCGGACGGAGGGCGTTGACCGTGGCGGACACCACGGCGCCGTGGCCGACCAGCGTCGCCGTCAGCGGGGACAGCGAGCCGAATGCCGCCAGCAGTATCCCCGCCGTGTTCGGGGCCGCCACGAGTGCGATGTTCTCCTTCACGGTTCTCATCGCCGCGGTGCAGAGCCGGCGAGCGCCGGCCAGGTCGCGCAGGTCCTCGGTCAGCAGGACGATGTCCGCTGTCTCCCGAGCCAGGTCCGCTCCTCGCGGAACCGCGATGCTGACGTTGGCCTCGCTCATCGCGGGGGCGTCGTTGATGCCGTCACCCACGACGGCGACGACATGCCCGCGGCTGCGCAGCTCGCGCACGAGCTCCGCCTTCTCCTCGGGCAGCAGACGCGCCGTGCAGCCGTCCAGCCGGAGGTCGCGGGCGACCGCGCCGACCGCCGTCTGGTGATCCCCGGACGCCAGCCAGATCCTGCCGATGCCGCCCTCGCGGAGCGCCGTGACGGCCCCCCGCGCGCTGTCCCTCAACTTGTCCCGCAGGCGGATCCGCGCCAGGTACCGGCCATCGACCGCGACGAGGACCGACAGCGACTCTGGCTGGACCCGCGGGGGGACGTCCACGTGCGCGGTCGCCATGAGCCGTGCGTCGCCCACCACGACGCTGTGCCCTTCCACCACCGCCTCGACGCCACCGCCACGGTGGTACCGTACGCGCTCCGGCTCCGGCAGCCGCAGTTCCCGCCGCAGGGCGGCGCGTCTCAATGCGCGCGCGATCGGGTGCTGCAGATGGCCCTCGGCTGCCGCGGCCACCCTGAGCACCTCGTCCTCGTCGACTCCGGGCCGGGCCACGATCCTCCGCACGTTCAGGACGCCGCTCGTCAGCGTTCCGGTCTTGTCGAAGACGACGGTGTCGACTCTGGCCAGCTCCTCGACCGCCTGGCCGTTCTTGAAGAGCACGCCGTGCCGGGCCCCCGTGATCATGGTCGTCAATATCGTGGTCGGGATCGCGATCCGGACGCCGGTTCCATAGTCGAAGATCAGCATGGAGACGCAGCGGGCCAGGTCGAGCGTGGCCACGAACACCAGGCCCGAGGCGAGCATGACCGGCAGGACAAAGCGGTCGGCGACGCGTCGCGCCAGGTCGGTGACGTGCGTGTTGGCCGCGAGCGCCTCCTCGAGCGCGACGGTGAGGCGGCCCGCCCGCGTCTCGTCACCGGCCGCCGTCACCTCGATGACGATGCGGCCGTCCGCCATCGAGCTGCCCGCGAGCACGACGGAGCCGTTCGTCACCTCGTGGGGCAGCGCCTCCCCCGTCCATGTGCGCATGTCGACCGCTCCCGCTCCGGCGACGACCAGGCCGTCGACGGGTATGGTCTCGCCCGGATAGAGCACCGCCCGGTCGCCGATCCCGACCGACTCGAGCGCGATGCGCACCTCGCTGCCGTTGCGCTGGACCGTGACGCCATCGGGATTGGCGCCCATCCAGGACCTGATGACGTACCGGGCGCGGCCGTAGGCCCGCTGCCTGATGCGCTCGCTGGTCTCGACCAGGCAGACGGTGACCCCCGCGGCCAGCAGGTCGCCGGTCCCCAGCAGGAGGCCGACCACGAGCACGTCCAGCACGTCGATGCTGAGCTTGCGCTCGCGCAGGCTCTGGCGAGCTCGCCGGGCGACGGGCAGCGCGCAGACGGCGACGGCGGCCAGAGCCAGCACACCAGAACCCGTGATTCCGGCCAGCAGTGCGATCGCGGGCGTGAGGAAGTGTCGCCAGAACGGCCCGGAGGAGGGCTGCTCGGAGTCCGGGCGGGTGAGGGGACAGTCGGGCAGCTCGGCGAGGATCTGTTCGAAGCCGTGGTCCGGATCGAAGGTGACCACCACAGAGCGCGCGGCGGGTCGCCACCTGGCGGCCGAGACGCACGGATGCGCGGCCAAGCGTCCGGCGAGCTGGGCTCCTCCGGGCGCGTCGGCCGGGGCGATCATCAACCTCAGCCGGCCGGGCAGAGTGTGGACGATCCTGAACGCGACGTGGGCTGGAGCGTGGACGGCGACGCTCAGGACACTCGTACGTTCGATCGCACAGGTGCCCTGAACGCCCGCCCGCCCGTCAGGCTCGGTCACCGTGGGTGTGGGCGCGTGTTGCTGGCGCGTACTCGGGATTCAGCTTGAGAAACGAGTCGACGCCGTAATAGATGAGTACGAACCAGGGAATCTGACCGGCCGTCAGTCCCTGGCGAATGAGCTGGCGAACGCCGATGGTCAGGAAGGCGGCGGGCACCAGCCAGCGCAGGCTGACACGACCGGCCGTCGCCGCCGCGAGCCGGCGGTCCAGGTCGCGCACCAGGTCGACCGCCACGACCACCCCCGCCTCGGGCAGGCCCTCCGGACCGGCCTCCTCGACGATGTCGACAACGGTGTCCAGGGCGGCACGGAGGCGCTCTGTCGAGCTGCCCAGCACGAGAATCGAGCCCGTCCGGAGGTCGACCGTCACGGAGTCCACGTCGGGGTTCGCGTCGAGGCGCCGCCGGACGAGGTCCATCTGCTCCGGCGAGCGGTGACGTGGGTCGACGCGGATCCGCACGCGCCCCGGGGAGCGGTGCCGCACACGAGCACGCGCTTTCGAGGTCGGGGCCGCCGGGGTCATGGAGGTCGTGGACATGGTCGCCGCGACCGCCTAGTTGGATGCGCCGGGAGACGGCGTTCGCGGTGCGCGTGCACGCCGCTCACCCGCCGGTGCGGCTCGCTCCTCCTCGCGCTCGTGGCGCACCTCGGCGACCAGGTCCTGCGCCTGCTCGACCGCCTCCGCACCGGCGCCCTGCACGCGCTCGGCAAGGTTCATTCCGGCTTTGACGACGCCCTTGGCCACCGGGCGCAGGCGGCCGCCGAACGCGATCCCCAGGGCCAGCCCAGCAGCCAGCCAGGCTCCGCCCGGAAGTACCGCTCCGGCCACGTCCTCGGCTATCTCGACCATCGTGATGCCCCTTCCGACGCTGCCGGCGCCGGGAAACCGAACTGTAAAGAGAACTTCACAATTGTGCTGCCCTGATCCCTTCCGGACACAAGTTCCCCGTTCAAGCCCTAAGCCCTCATTAATCAAGGCTTAACCAATGCCTGGCCATGATGATGCCCGGTGGAACTCTCATTCTTTGAGAAGTTGTTGCGCGCGGGCGGCAGGACGTGATTCGCTCGCGACGCCTCCTGCCAGTTCCCGATCTGACCGCCCACGGCTTCGAGTGGAACCCCTGGGTCGTTCATTCGATGCCGGGACGAGTTCGTCTGCGCTTCGAAACGGCTGACGCCGGCGCCGCTCGCTCGCTGGCCGCCCGGGTGCCGGGCCACCCGGCGGTGCGCGCGACCTGGTGGGTGGAGAGCATCCGGTCGCTCACCGTGGCGTTCGACCCGGCCCGCGACATCGGCGACATCCTCGCCGAAGCCGTCACCAGCCAGCCGCTCCACCCGACCGAAGCGCTCGCTCCTCGCGCCGGCCTGGACTGGGGCAGGGTCGTGGTGTCGTGCCTGCTGGCGCTCCTGCCACTCGGCCCGCTCGGCAGCGTCGCGGTGGCCGCGATCGGCGCGATCGTCGAGCAGCGCCGTGAGCGGGCCGGCGGCTGGCCCCGCGCCCGCCCCACGGAGGCCGTGCCGGCCTTCGACAAAACCTGATCACGACTGCGTGCTTCCCGGAGCGCCCTCGCGGGCGCGTGGAACGCGTGCTCGCTACACTCACCGAAGCGTGGGCCTGCACGAGCTGGAGCATGCCCTCGAGCTGAAGCGGCGCGGTCGTCTGGACGAGGCGGTGATCGCGCTGGAGGCCGTGCTCGTGGACGAACCCCGAAACGCGTTCGCCCTCGCCCACCTGGCGCACTGTCAGCTTCGCCGGCGCCGGCCTGCCGACGCGCTCGCCGAGCTGGAGAAGGCCGAGACCGCGGGCGGGGTCACCGCCTTCACGGCCCACCTGCGCGGCGACGCTTTCTATCGTCTCAACCGCCATCGTGACGCGGGCCGTGCCTACGAGGAGGCGGACGCGCTCGGCGACCGCAGCGCCTGGAACCTCGCCCAGCTCGCCCGCTGCCGGCTGCGTGACAACGACGTCGACGGGGCGCGTGACGCCGCCTCGCGGGCGGTCGAGCGGGAGCCGGGAGCCGCGACCGGTTGGGTGGCGCTGGGCGACGTGGCCGCCCGCGCCGGCGACGGGGCGCAGGCCGAGGCGCACTTCCAGCGCGCGCACGAGCTCGCCCCCGACGACCAGTACGCCTACGCCCGCCTGGTCGAGGCGCGCCTGCTCCAGCTCCCTCCGGATGACCGCGGGCGCGAGCTCGAGGTCCTGCTGCGCAGCAGCGGCCGCGGCAACCGGTTCCTCGACGCGGCGCTGGCCCGCCTCCGGCGCGAGCAGGGCGACGAGGACGGCGCCGCCGCCGCCTGGCGCCGCAGCCGGGGCTCGAGAGACGACCTCTTCGCCCGCGCGCAGGAGGGCTACGCGCTGCGCAGGGCAGGCCGGTTCCAGGAGGCGGCCGTCCTGCTGCGGGACGTCCTGATGGAGGATCCGGGCGACGTCATCCTCTTCAAGACCTACGTCAGCCTGCAGCGGCAGCTGGGCGCCCTGGACGAGCTGCAGCAGACGCTCCATGCGCTGCTGCCCATCGCGGGCCCGCGCAGGGGCGCCGTCTACGGCGAGCTGCGGAAGCTGCAGAGGAGCGAATGACGGCCCGCATCAGGGACCTGGTGGAGGTCACCGCGGCCGAGACCGTCGTGCGTCTCGACGGCAGCCCCGGCCGGCTGGACGAGCTGGTGCTGACCGGCGACGTGACCCGGAGCCTCGACGCGGTCCTGGAGGCCGCGCGCGGCCCGACCGGCGCCGGATTCCTGCTCGTCGGCCACTTCGGCTCCGGCAAGTCGCACTTCCTGGCCGCGCTGGGTGAGCTGCTGGCCGAACCGGCCCGAGCCCGCGAGCTGCGGGGCTGGGACGCCCGCGCCCGCGAGCTCGCGCTGGCCGCCCGTCCGTCGCTGCCCGTCACGGTGCCGCTGGTCGAGTACCGGGCCGAGGCGAACCTGGAGGACGTGGTCTGGCGCCGCGGCTGGCAGGCGCTGGCCCGCGAGGCGCCGCCGCCGGCCAGCGACCGCGCCACGACGTGGGGCGGGCTGCTGCGGGCGGCGCGCGAGTCCGGCCGCGGCGGGCTCCTGCTCCTGGTCGACGAGCTGAGCGAGTTCCTCCGCGCCAAGCGCGGGCCGGCGCTGACGGAGGACCTGCGCTTCCTGCAGTTCCTCGGTGAGTGGGCGCGCCAGGGGCCCGTCGTGGTGGTCGGGGCGCTCCAGGAGAGCCTCGACGAGGTGGCCAGCGTCAGCGAGCGCGAGCTGGCGCGAATCCGGGACCGCTATCCGGTGCGGCTGGGCCTCTCGATACGGCACGTCGAGGACCTGGTCCGCGGCCGCCTGGTGCCGCTGCGGCCGGGCGCCGAGGAGGAGGTCGAGCGGGTCCACCGCCGCATCCGCTCCTCGCAGCCGGGCTGGCACGTGGCGCCGGAGCGCTTCCTCGCCTGCTACCCGCTGCATCCCGACACGCTGGCGCTGCTCGACGGCCTGCGCTTCCTCTTCTCGCAGCAGCGGGGCGTTGTCGACTTCATCTGCCGCCAGCTGCGCGGCGACGAGGCGGCCGGCATCCCGGCGTGGCAGGAGCGTCCCGCGGACGAGCTGCTCTGTCCCGACCGCGTCTACGACCACTTCGAGGGCCGCCTGCGCGAGCGCGTGGAGACGGCGCGCCTGGCCGAGACCGTCGTGCCGTACTACGAGCGGACCGCCGCCGCGCTGCTGAGCGACCCGGCCGATCAGGCGATGGCGCTGCGCGCGGTCAGGCTGCTGACCCTGCTCGCGGCCTCGCCGCTGGAGCGCCGGCGCGACGCGCGCGAGCTGGCGGCCATGCTCCTGTGCCGGGTCAGCGCGATCGACCCGACCGCCAACGCGACCTACCTGGAGCGGGCGGTGCTGGAGCCGCTGGCCGGCCACGGCGCGTACGTCGTCGCCCGCCCGAACGGCGCCGCGACCGCCTACGAGGTGGAGCTGGAGGCGGACGCGGGGCTGGCCGTGGCGAGGCTCGTCGAGCAGGAGCGCGCCCGCCTCCAGCCGGACGACCGGCGCGTCGTGGAGCTGCTCCTCGACCTGGGCGGCTCGCCGGCGCTCTCGGTGGGGCTGCTCCGCCAGGCGGGGCGCTCGCGCCGGCAGGTGATCTGGCAGAACACGCTGCGCCACGTCCTGGTGGCGGCCGCCCGCCTGCCCGACCTGGTCAACGGCGAGGTGGACGAGCTGATCGGGGCCATGGAGCGGACGCGGTCGGAGGCCTGCCTGGTGGTGGTGGAGCCCGAGCCCGGGGCCACCGACCTCGCCGAGCGGGCGAGAGTGCTGGCGCTCGCCTCGCGCCGGCTGGCCCTCTGGGTGCCCGCGCCGCTGGACGCCGGCGAGCGCGAGTTCGCGGCCGACCTGTTCTGCCGGCAGGCGGTGCTGCGGCAGGCGACCGACGAGGGCCGCGGCGGCCTCCTCGACTTCCTGCGCCGCTCCGTCGAGCCCGACGTCGCCCGCGCCAGGGAGGTGGTGCGCCGCTGCTACTTCCAGGGCCGGCTGGTGGCGGCCGACCTCGACCCGGGCCTCGACCTGCCGGCCCTGAGCGGTCTCGCCTTCGACGGGGTGCTGCGCGGCATCGCCGCGCCGCTGCTGCATGCCATGCACCCGCGCCACCGCGAGGTGCAGCCGCACTCGGAGCTGGTCAGCGACCGCCACGTCCGCAAGGTGCTCACGACCGCGCTCTCCGTGCCCCGGCTGACGGTGGCGGCCGCCGACCGCGAGGGCGTGCGTCAGCACGTCGAGGGCTATCTCGTCCCCCTCGGCGTGGTGCGAAAGCGCGGCGACGCCTACCGGGTCGAGCCGGACCCGGCGCGCAGCCCGGCCGTCGCCGAGCTGCTCCGGCTGGTCGCCCAGGGCCCGCGCGACCGGGCGGACCTGGCGGCGTCGCTGGCCGAGGGGCCGGTCGGGCTCAGCGAGCCAGAGGTGCTGCTGCTGCTCAACGCGGCCGTCCACAGCGGCATCGCGGAGGCCACGCGCGGCCGCAGGAGGGTGGAGGCGCCCTTCCTCACGCTCGACGAGGTGGAGCGGGTCGGGCCGGGCGAGCTGGTGGCGCCGGAGCTGCGCCGCCTCCTGCCGGAGCTGGCCGGCGTGTTCGGACCGGGCCCGCACGAGCCGTGGGACGCGCGGGTGCAGCAGGCGAGCTGGGAGCATGCGCGGGCCTGGCTGGAATCCCGGCGGGAGGAGGCGGCCCAGGTGCGCGAGGCGATGCGCCAGCTCGCGGCATCGCCGCTCCACGCCGACGCGCAGCTGGGGGACCTGCCGGCCGACCTCGAGCGCGTGGAGCACCTCCTCGGGGCCACCGACGTCCAGGCGGCGCCGCGCGCGGGCCTGGAGCGGCTCCTGCGCGCGGTCGAC
>DASYBH010000138.1:0-8299 GCA_036500885.1 Candidatus Dormiibacterota bacterium | reverse complement strand
GCGAGACTTGATCACGGGCCCGGTCAGCAGGCGCGGGAAGATCTCCATCGCCATGGGCAGGCGCGGCGGGTCGAAGGGCCACACCGCGAAGCCCTCGGCCCGGAGCCTGCGCAGCAGCGGGAAGCCGCGCAGCGAGCCGGTCCCGACCGCACCCGCGCCGCCGATCTGGAACACGGACTTGGCGTGGGGGGCGACCATGAGCTCGGTCGCCCGGTGCGCCGGTCGCGCCGGCTCCACCGGCGGGCGCCGGCGGCCGCCGCGACCCCAGAACGGCGGCGGGCAGTCGCGCAACCAGCGCTCGGCGAGCGGTTCGGGCACCGCCATGCCGTCGGCCAGCTCGCACCGGTCCAGGTACCAGGCCGGCAGGGAGAAGGCGAAGTCCAGGCCGGCGACCAGCGCCGGGTCGGCGAGCGCCAGGCTGACCAGGTGGTCGCCCACCTGCTCCCGGTCCCGGCCATCCTCGAGCGTGAGCAGCTCGCCGCGGGCGGCGACGGCGGTCCAGATGAACCGGCGCGCGCCGTCGACCCGACCGGACCAGTCCACGGCAGCGAAACGGCAAGGGGGCATGGCCGGCTAGCGCCGCACCGCTAGGGCCGCAGGCCGCCTGGGGGCGGACCCAGCTGGGTCGCGGCCACGCGGTGTGCGTCGGGCGCCCACTCGCACAGCAGGCGCCGTGTGGCGGCGGGGTCGATGATCTTCTCCACGCCGAACGCCTCGGCTGTCCGGAACGGCGAGCGCAGTGCGGCGAGGCGGGCGGTGATCTCGGCCTCCAGCGCGGCGGGGTCCTCCGCGGCCTCCAGGTCTCGCCGGTAGGCCGCCTGGACGCCGCCCTCCAGCGGCAGCGAGCCCCAGTCGCCGCTGGGCCAGGCGTAGCGGAGGTTCAGCGACTGCGCGTTGCCGTGCGCGGCGCCCGCGACCCCGAACACCTTGCGGACCAGGATCGACACCCACGGCACGCGGGCCTGGTAGACGGCGGCCAGCGCCCGCGCGCCCCGCCGGATGGTGCCGGCTCGCTCGGCCTCGACCCCGATCACGAAGCCGGGCTGGTCGACGAAGTTGACCACGGGCAGGTGGAACGCGTCGGCGAAGTCCACGAAGCGGGCGAGCTTGTCCGACGACGCCGCCGTCAGGCCGCCGCCGTAGACGCGAGGATCCGACGCCACGACGGCGACCGGCCAGCCGTCCAGCCGGGCCAGGGCGGTGACGACCGAGCCGCCGAAGCCGCGGCCCATCTCGAACAGCGAGCCCCGGTCGACCACGAGGTCCACCAGCCGGCGCATGTCGTAGACCTGGCGCCGGCTGCGCGGGATGATGGTGCGGAGCGCGGGCTCGGCGCGCAGCGGGTCGTCGCCGCACGGCTGCCGGATGGGCGCCTCCCACACGCTCTGCGGGAGGTAGGAGAGGAAGCGCGCGACCTGCGCCAGCGCGTCGTCCTCGTCCGCCGCCAGGTTGTCGACCGCTCCGGACTCCCCGGCGTGGATCCGCCAGCCGCCCAACTCCTCCTTGGTCACCTCGCGGCGCATGCCGTGCAGCACGACCGGGGGGCCGGCGACGAAGAGCTGCGAGCTCTCGCGCACCATCACGGAGAAGTGGGCAGTGACCACCCTGGCGGCGCCCAGCCCCGCCACCGGGCCGAGGCACGCCGCCACCACCGGCACCCGCCCGAGGTTCTCGACCACGACGTCCCAGCCGGGATTGGCGGGCACGTAGGTGCGGCCGGTGGACTCGTACGACTTGACGCTGCCGCCGCCGCCGGTGCCGTCGACCAGCCGCACCATGGGCAGCCGCAGCTCGCCGGCCAGGCGCTCCGCGTAGACCTGCTTCTGGTAGATGGCCGCGTCGGCGGCGCCGCCCCTGACGGTGAAGTCGTCGCCGCAGACCACGACGCGGCGGCCGTCGATTCGCCCGGTCCCGACCACGCTGTTGGCCGGGGTGAACGCCTCGAGCTCACCATCCCGGTAGGTGGCGAAGCCGGCCAGCGCGCCGTACTCCTCGAAGGTGCCCGGGTCGAGGAGGCGGTCGACCCGCTCCCGAATCGTCAGCCGCCCGGCGGCGTGCTGGCGCGCCACACGCTCCGGCCCGCCCATCGCCTTCGCCAGCTCCTCCCGCCGCCGCAGCTCCTCGAGCTCCGGTTCCCAGGTCACTCGCTCGATTATCGCGGTCGCGCGCGCTCCTGACGCTCACGTTCCGGCATGGCGCAGCCTGCAGACCCGCCAGCATCACGACCAGGTCGTGACCGGTGCGACCTCTCGGCAGGGATGGCGCGTTGGTACGGTTGGGACCTTATAAGGACCTCACTCCCCCCCCTCATCTGCCCGGGGGGTCAGGGGGGGCAAATCGTCTTCCTTATTCGAAGCAGTAGTGGAGTGGAGTGGACATGGAGATCCTTCGTAACCTCGCGCGGCGCAAGCTGCGCAGCACCCTCACGATCCTGGGAATCGTGATCGGAATCTTTGCCCTGACGACCATGGGAGCGATGGCCGAGCACTTCAACGCGCTGATCGACGGCGGCGTGAAGTACTTCGGATCCAGCATCCAGGTGGGGGCGCCGGACGGTCAGGCATCGATCCTGCCCGCGTCGAAGCTGGACGAGGTGAGGCGGGTCGACGGCGTCGACGCGGTGTTTCCCACGTACGGCTTCATGGCCAAGCCCGGCGCCCTGAACGGAGTCAGCTTCGGCGTGCCAGACGAGATCGTCAGCTGGGACCCGGCCGAGCAGGATCGGAGCGCGCTCAGGACGTCGCTGGCGCAGGGCCGCTACCTGACGGGATCGCACGGTGAGGTCTTCCTGGGCTCCAGCATCGCCAACGAGTTCAAGAAGAAGGTCGGGGACACGATCGACCTGCCCGTGAAGCCGGCGGACGCCAGGCCCGACTTCGTGAACCACACGTTCACGGTCACCGGCATCCTGAATCCGACGCGCACCGCGCCCGACAGCTTCGCCTACGTCAGCGTGCCGGACGCGCGGCTGCTGTTCAAGGACAGCCTGCCCGTGGCGATCCGCGACACGGTGGACGCCACGCAGGTCGCGCCGAGCTTCACCGCCTACGGCAGGTCGGGCGCGTCACTGCGCGAGCTCGACCAGGTCGCCATCCGCATCAACCATGAAGTCGCCGGGGTCAAGGCGGCCAGGCCGAGCGACCTGGTCAACGCCTTCAAGGCCGGCGGTGCGACCTTCACGGCGATCACCACGGCCGCCGCCGTGCTGGCGCTGGTGATCGGAGGGCTGTCCGTGGTGAACACGATGATCATGGCGGTCACCGAGCGGTTCCGCGAGATCGGACTGAAGAAGGCGGTGGGCGCCCACACCGGACACGTGCTGCGGGAGTTTCTGACCGAGGCGGTGCTGATCGGGTTCCTGGGAGGAGCCATCGGCTACGGGATCGGGGTGGCGTTGACCAACCTGCTGAACCTGGCCGGGAAGGCGTCCAACCTGGAGCTGTTCCTGATCACCCCGACGCTGACGGTGATCGCCCTGGGCTTTGCGGTGGCGCTCGGAGCGCTGGCGGGAGTGATCCCGGCGCTGAGAGCGGCACGGCTCGACCCGGTGACGGCGCTGCGGACCACGAGTTAGGAGACGAAGGTGACGATGGCGAGCATCGAGCTGGTCGAGCTGACCAAGCACTACAGGCAGGGCCGGAACGTGGTGAAGGCCCTGGACGGCGTGTCGCTGGAGATCGGGGCGGGCGAGTTCGTCTCGGTGGTGGGTCGCTCCGGCAGCGGCAAGACGACGCTGCTGGACGTGATCGGGCTGCTGCTGACACCGACCTCGGGCAGGGTGGTGATCGACGGGGAGGACGTCAGCAGCCTGCGGGACAACCGGCGCGCGGACGTCCGCGGGCAGCGGATCGGGTTCATCTTCCAGGAGTACAACCTCCTGCCGACGTCGAACGTGCTGGAGAACGTGCTGCTGCCGCTGCGGTACACGAAGTCGAAAGTCGGGGACGGCCGGGCCAGGGCGCTGGAGCTGATCGAGGCGGTCGGCCTGCAGGACCGGGTGAAGCACCGGCCGGACGAGCTGTCGGGAGGGCAGCAGCAGCGGGTGGCGATCGCGAGGGCGCTGGTCAACCGGCCGGCGCTGGTGCTCGGTGACGAGCCGACGGGATCGGTGGATACCCAGACGTCGCAGGAGCTGGTGGGCCTGATGCGATGGCTGAACCGTGAGGAGGGCGTGACGTTCGTGATCGTGACGCACGACCTGGAGCTGGCCGCCCAGGCGGACCGGATGGTCGGCCTGAAGGACGGCCGCGTGCTGTCCGACAACCCGGTCGAGCACGCCGCATAGCGAGTCGAGAAGAAATCCACTACCCCCAAGCAGTGGGCGGCGGTCCCCCCGGACCGTCGCCCTTCCTCGTTTCCAATGACGTGCCGTGCCCCGGCGAAAGGCGGTGAAGGTCCGGGCGGGCGATTAGCTGAATGAGTTGCAGCACGAAGCCACGAAGGACACGAAGACGCACGAATCATCTGGGGATCGGCTGGAGCGCTTGGACTGACCTCGAAAACCTTCGTGCGTCTTCGTGCTCTTCGTGGCTTCGTGCTTCAGACCAATTCAGACATCATTCGTCTGGAGCCGCGGGTCCGGTCCTACGGTGGTGGTGGCTTGGGGATCGTGAGCTCGGGTGAGCCGCGGCCGAACCGCTCCTCCAGGAAGCGGCCCTGTGCCAGCAGGCGGTCGGAGTCGCGGCGGCGGACCGCGTCGCCGATGTCCGCCATCTGCGCGTCGAGCAGGGCGAGCTGATCCTTCAGCACCTGCAGCGACGTCTTGCCGTCCTGCACCACCTCCGTCGTGGCGTAGGCCACCGGCAGCGCCAGGTAGATGCGCATCGTGGTGGGCACGTAGTCCGTCGCGGTGCGCTGGAGCACATACAGGTCCTGCGACCCTCCGGGCAGGTCGGTGCCGTGGGGCAGGATCTCCAGGACGTGCTGCCGGATGCTGGTCAGCTGGGCGATGACGTCAGCCGGCACCCGGCCCCGCGCCATGTCGAGCGTCCCGTCCAGCGCCCGCTGGATCTTCGCGGGGTCGAACCGGTCGATCGGCTCCACCGGACGCTCGCGCCGCGAGGGCATCACCAGGGCGCCGATCAGGTACAGCGCTGGCACGACGAACGGCCAGACGCCGCCCACCACGCCCGCGAAGTGCAGACCGAGGCCACCCAGGGCCAGGCCCGAGCCGGCGATGTTCTTGCCGCTGCCGAGGTAGCGCAGCACGCGATTCACTGGTTCATCCCAGCTTACTGGTAGCCGCGGATCTCCTTGAAGACCTGGCTCAGCGAGCTCGAGCGGCCGTCGAACACCCTGCCGCCCGTCGTGTTCGCCATCTGCTGCAGCTCGGCCGGGCTGGCCTCGCCGAACAGGACCGCGAACGTCCTGACCGCGCGCACCTGCGCCGGCAGCCTGTTGTAGTCGGTCAGGAAGCGGCCGCTGTCGCGGCCGACGTTGCTCTCGCCGTCGGTCATCAGGACGATCGAGTAGAGGCGGCCCGGCTCGCGCTGCATGCCCGCCGCCGCCGTCTGGTAGGCCGTGTACACGGCGTCGTAGATCGCGGTGCCGCCGCCCGCCTGGAGCGTGTTCACGTACGAGCGGATGGCGGCCAGGTCGGGGCTCGACGCGCTCGTGTCCGCCACCGTGAAGTCCCGCGACTGGTAGACGCGGTCGTTGAAGAGGATGATCGTGATCTCCTCGCGCTGCCGGAACCTGGCGAACTGGCCGGTGATCGAGGCGTCGGCGCCGGTCAGGTTGATCAGCGCCCGCTTCAGCGAGTTGATGCGCTGGCCGTCCATCGAGCCGCTGGTGTCGAGCACGAAGATCGCGTGCGCCGGCGGCCGGGCCTGGTCGAGGTAGACGGCGATCAGCCGGTTGACGACGTCGATGCTGCCGGGAAACGGCAGTTCGACCAGCACCTGGCTGGAGAACCGGGAGTCCGGCTTGATCTCGGGCAGCGCCGGGCGCCTGTTGGTCGTCTGCATGATCCGCGTCTGGATCTCCGGCCGGCGCAGCCACTGCGTGATCGCGTCGAACGCGGCGCGCTGCGAGCGGTCGAGCAGCACCAGCGGGTAGTCCGCCGTCGCGATCCCGTCCTTCGGGTATATCAGGTCGAGCTTCTCGTGCAGCTGGCCGCCCTGGTTCAGCGAGAGGAGGATGGACTCGTAGTTGATCATCCCGTCGAGTGAGTCCTGGCTCCGCACGTAGCTCGTGGAGAGAAAGCCGGAGCTGCCCGCCGTCAGCGATTGGCCCGAGAAGAAGTCCTTGAGCGCCGCCGCGTCGATCGTCCCCGTGTCCAGCGCGGAGCCGCTCTGCGCGAAGGCCTCCGCCACGCCGACCAGCGCCACGAAGCCGCTGTTGGAGGCCGCCGGGTTGGTCATCCCGAAATGGAGCTGGCCCGCCTTCGCCCTGGCGGTGATGTCGGCCCAGGTCACGTTCGGGTTGGCCGTCCAGCCGAAGCCCTGGGCGACGCTGTGCTTCACGCCCAGCACGACCGGCGACAGCATGATCTTCTGCTGGGCGGCGATCCGTCCGCTGCCGCCCTGGAGCAGGGTCAGGTACTTCGCGGACGAGAACCACGCCAGCGGCGAGCGGTCGCCGGCGACGATGCGCTCGGCGCCGTCGAGCGAGCCCACGTAGCTCATCTTCAGGCGATAGCCGGTCGCCTTCTCCAGGTCGGGAAGGAGCGGCTCGATGTCCTGGAGCTCTGAGCCCGCCATCACCTGGAGCGTGGTGGACGGCTTCGACGAGATCCCGGTCGAGCTGGGCGAGCACGCTGCCGCGACGCCCAGCAGGCACGCGGCGAGCACGGTCCACAGCCGCATCGGCTATCCGCCTCCTCTGGTGAGCTGGTCGATGCCGTTGATCATCGTCTCGAGCTGCTCGAAGGCCGGCGGCTCGATCACGTTGACGAGCTGAGGCGGCTGAGGCACCCCGCGCTCCTTCAGGTACGCGGTGAAGACGGCCGGGTCGCTGGGGTGGAAGCCGTACCGTGCGGCCAGCCGCTGGAGGTCGCGGTCTGACCGGAGGAGCGAGCCGACGCGGTCGCCGGCCGGCTTCAGCGGCACCAGCGTGTGCTTGGAGAGCACTGTCGGGTTGGGGTACATCAGCACCATGTCGGGGGTGAGCGCCCTGTCGTGCGCCGCCTCCAGCGCCAGGAACTGCGCCTCGTAGACCATGACCAGCGGCGTCTTGCCGATCCCGATCGAGAGGTAGTCCTGGAAGGGCTCGTCCGTCGACGACGCGGTGAAGCCCTGGCGCAGGAAGATCGGGGCCACCTGCGGCACGATCCGGCGCGCGGTCGCGTCGTCGGCGACCACGTTGCCGCCGTTGGCCACGTAGGACGCGACCGACAGGTACATGGCGGCGGAGTTCGAGGTGCGCACGTCGGTCGACGTGACGAGCACGCTCTTGCCGGCCGGGTAGGCGGTGTTGCCGGCCAGGTCCGTCCAGCGAGCGTTCCTGGCGACCAGCGCCAGGTAGGCCTGCATGTCGAACGTGTAGTAGCCGCCCGCGTCCGAGGCCACGTGGTTGGCGACCAGGAGCTGGGCGATCGGGCGGAAGGTGGCGATCGCCATCGGCGTGGAGAACGGCTCGTACGTGGTGCTCGCTTTCCGGTCCTTCTTGATCTTCAGCGCCGTCTGGACGCCGGCCGGGAACGCGAAGTCGTAGCGCGACAGGTCAACGGACGTGGCCATCTCGCGCGAGCCGGCCGTGTCGACCTTCACGGTGAGCCCGTTGCGCCGGAAGACCGCCTGCACGCCGGCGTCCTGGAAGAACGACTGCTTCTCGGAGCCGATGACACCCTGGACCGTCGTGGTGGACCGGGGCGCCAGGTTACCGGAGAGCGAGACGCCGACCGCCACGATGACGCCGATCGCCAGGAGGCCGGCCAGCACCAGCCCGAGGATCCGGCTCATGGACGACGATCGAGGAACGTGCGCACCCGCAAGGCCAACGCAGCCTAGCCCCGGTACGGGAGAGAGAACATTATCGATTGGTAAAGACTTGGGAAGGCCAGCGTAGGCCTGGATGAGTGATTCCAAAGGCGGTGAACGTCCGGGCGGTCGACTAGTTGAATGAGTTGCAGCACGAAGTGCTTCAGACCAATTCGGAATAATCATCCAGCCGCCGTCGCGAACGGCGCGAGTTCGGAGAGGGCGGGCTGGATCGGACCTTGGCTATCCTGGCCGGCAAATGCGACTTTCCGACCTTGCCGCGGAGGTGCCGGGCGCGATCGTGTCCGGCCCCGAGTACAACGTCGGGCGGGTGGTGCTCGACTCGCGGCACGCCGGTCCCGGCGATCTCTTCGTTGCGG
>DASYBH010000137.1:0-13185 GCA_036500885.1 Candidatus Dormiibacterota bacterium | reverse complement strand
GCTTGCAGGCCGCGGCCCTGCCACGAGTTGGCTACAGGGTGAGTGGCGGCATCCGCCTGGAGGGGTCGGCCGGCGCCATGGGTGCCCTGCGTGCGGGCCTGGTGAGCGTCGTGCCCTGGATGTTGTTGAACGGCAGCGTCTGCGCGAACGTCGGCAGGTTCTTGGCGCGAATCTGGGTGACGGCCTCGAATCCCGAGGCCAGGCGGATCAGCGTGGGCTCGCTGAACGCCGAGCCGAAGAAGCTGATCCCGAGCGGCGCACCGAACACCATGCCCGCGGGCACCTGCACGATGGGGTAGCCGGGGGCCGCCGCGAGGCCGGAGGTCCCGAAGATGAAGTGGTCGCCGTAGATGAGGTCGGTCGCCCAGGCCGGGTTGTCCGTGGCCGAGACCACGGCGTCGAGGTTGAACTGGCTGAGCGCCGCGTCGATGCCGTTCACGCCGGCGACGTGGTCGATCGCGAGCGCCTGGTTGTACGTCATACCGCCGAAGACGGGCTGCGGGTCGTCCGGGCCCGGGGCGAGGCTCGCGGCCTGATCGAAGACGTCCTGATTGAAGAACGGCATCTCACGGGCGGCGTTGGCGTTGTCGAAGTTGATGACGCTCTGCAGGGTGCCGCCCGCGACGGGCACCCCCACACGGCTGCTCAGGTAACGCTGCAGGTCGTTCCTGAAGTCGAAGTCCAGCACGAGCGACTCGCCGTTGGCGGGCGCGAACGTGAACCCGGCCGCGTCCAGGTCGACGACGGTCGCGCCGGCGGCCGTCAGCGCGGTCACGGCCGCCTCGAACGAGTCGAGCACCGGCTGGGGCGTCGGGACGAACGGGTCGAAGCCGCCCAGGCCGGCCCGCGTGAGACCGAGGCGCGCTCCCTTGAGGCCGTTCGCACCGACGAACTTCGTGTAGTCGGTCGGGATGCTGGCCGGGCGCGTCCTGCTGGTCCCCTGCCATCCCAGCGGGACTCCGCCTGTCGCCGCGTCCCGCCCGTCGAAGCTCGCGCTCTGGATCACGCCCAGCGCCGCGGCCGCGTCGGCGACGGTCCGTCCGTGGACGCCGACCGTGTCCTGCGTGTGGGAGATGGGGACCACACCGGCGCGGCTGGTCAGGCCGACGGTGGGCTTGATCCCGACCACCCCGCTGGCGTTGGCCGGGCAGACGATGCTGCCGTCGGTCTCGGTTCCGAGCGACACCGCGGCGAAGTTGGCGGAGACCGCCGCCCCCGATCCCGAGCTTGAGCCGCAGGGGTTGCGGTTGATCCCGTACGGGTTGTTGGTCTGGCCGCCGCGGCCCGACCAGCCGCTGATCGATTCGAAGGACCGGAAGTTGGCCCACTCGGAGAGGTTCGTCTTGCCCAGGATGACGGCCCCGCCGGCCCGGAGCTTCCCGGCCACGGTCGAGTCACTCGTGGCGGAGCTGCCGACCAGAGCGAACGATCCAGCAGTGGTCTGCATCTTGTCGCCGGTATCGATGTTGTCCTTGAGCAGCACCGGGATGCCCTGGAGCGGGCCGAGCACGTTGCCCGCGGCGCGGGCGCGGTCAGCCGCCCTGGCCATCGCCAGCGCATCCGGGTTCAGCTCGACCACCGAGTTGACGCCCGGGCCCTCGTTGTCGAGCGCCATGATCCGCTTGACGTAGAAGTTGGTGAGCGCGACCGAGGTGAGCTGACCGGACGCCATCTGCGACTCCAGCTGCGCGACCGTGAACT
This sequence comes from Candidatus Dormiibacterota bacterium, assembly GCA_036500885.1. Taxonomy (GTDB): domain Bacteria; phylum Chloroflexota; class Dormibacteria; order Dormibacterales; family Dormibacteraceae; genus CF-161. Next base: position 11,484 of record DASYBH010000137.1, on the reverse strand, counting down.
CGTTGAAGTTCGACGGTGCGCTCGTGGTGCCGGCGGCGGTCTGCGTCACGGCTGTCGCCGTCAGCAGCAGGGCCGCACCGACGGTGGCGAACACTCGCTTTCGTATGACCACAGTCCTCCTCTCCGCTGGCTTCTCTGCCAGGCCGTTGCAGCACGTTGGGCACGCGACCGGTCAGCTCGTGGGGGCGTACACGCCGATGCGGTCCTGTGACCGCTGAGCACGCACCGGGCGCGCTGGGAACTCGCCGCCAGGTGATGGTGCACCGGGTTGAACCAGACGTGGTCCGAACCGTCGATCTGCAGAGAACCTGCGTCTCATGTCCCTCCCCGGCGTCCAGAGCGACCGCCTCTTGCGAACTGATGCTAATCGGCAGTCTGCATCCGGTCAACCGGATGCCCAACCGGTCAGGCGCCTGCTCACCAGGCCGCAACGTGATGCTCGGCCGCTCCGCCGAGTACTACAACGCGCTCGGCCAGTGCACGCTTCGGCGGGCCTGGCCGCGCCACTGCCGTCCGCACCGCCCGCTCGGGCTCGTGCAGGCACGGATCGCGGCCTGCCGGCGAGGGCGGGGACAGCGCTGCCGCCGGCGGCCGTCCTCCGCTCGCCCACCGTGGAGTTGGCGGCGGCGATCCGGCTCGGGGGGCTCCCCGAGCCCGATCGCGTGCGGTTGGTAACCTACAGCCACCACCCCAATGACCTTCATCAACCTCGGCTGCCGCACCAACGCCGCCGAGACCGACGAGATGGCCACGCTCCTCTCGGAGGCGCGCAACTTCGTGGTGATCAACTCGTGCACCGTCACCACCGCGGCCGACCGCGACACCCGCAAGGCCGTCTCCAGGGCCAGGCGGGAGCATCCGGATGCCGCGCTGGTTCTCATGGGCTGCTACGTCGACGCCCACCCCGGTGACACGCTGGGCGCCGACATGGTCGTCCCCAACGCGTGGAAGCGGGCCCCGGCCATCGTCGAGGGAGCCGTGGAGCCGCCCGGCGTGCGCCGGTCCCGCTACGTGCTCAAGGTCCAGGACGGCTGCGACAACCGCTGCACCTTCTGCATCGTCTGGCAGACGCGCGGGCACTCGCTCTCTCGCGTCCTTCCTTACCTGGAGGGGCGCGCCAGGGCGGCGGCGCTCGCCGGCTACCGGGAGATCGTGCTGACCGGCATCGATCTCGGCTCCTACCGCGGCGGCCTCGCCCCGCTCGTGCGGCGGCTGCTGGACGCGGCGGCGCCGGCTCGCATCCGTCTCTCCTCGATCGACCCGTCGCACGTCGACGCCGACGTGGTCCGCCTGCTCGAGCACCCGCGTGTCTGCCCGCACCTGCACCTGCCGCTGCAGGCGGGCTCGGACCGCGTGCTCGCGCGCATGCGCCGCCGGTACGACCTGGCCGGCTTCGAGCGCGCGGTGGCGATGGCCAGGGAGGTCCGGCCGGACCTCGCGCTGACCGGCGACGTGATGGTCGCCTTTCCCGGCGAGACCGAGGCCGACTTCCAGGCCACGCTGGCGGCGATCGAGCGAGCCGGCTTCTCGGGCCTGCACGTCTTCCGCTTCTCGCCCCGTCCGCGCACCGCGGCCGCGCGCTATCCTGCGCAGGTCCCGGCGGGCGAGGCCCAGGAGCGTTCGCGGCGCGCCATCGAACTCGGCCACCGGCTCGGCGCGGCCTACGAGGCGCGCTTCGACGGGCGGCCCCTGCAGGTCATATGGGACCGCGTGCTGGACGACCGCATCCGCGGCATCAGCGAGAACTACATCCAGGTGACGGCCCCCGCGGAGGGCCGGCGCCCCGGCCAGCTCGAGGAGGTGACATGGCGGACTGCATCTTCTGCCGCATAGCGGCGGGGGCGGTGCCGGCCACGGTGGTGGCGGAGGACGACGAGGTGATCGCGATCGAGGACGTGGCGCCCCAGGCGCCGGTCCACGTCCTGGTCATCCCGCGCCGCCACGTCGCCGACATCCGCGAGGTGGGCGAGGACGGCCTGCTGCAGCGCGTCGTGGCCACGGCCAACCGGGTCGCGCAGCTCAAGGGCGTGGACGACGCCGGCTACCGGCTGGTGGTCAACGTCGGCGCCGACGGCGGTCAGACCGTGCTGCACCTCCACCTGCACGTCCTGGGCGGCCGCCGCCTCACCTGGCCACCGGGATAGGCGCGATGGACCTGGACGACTTGATCAAGGAAGACGACTTGCCCCCCCTGACCCCCCGGCGGATGAGGGGGGGAGGGTGAGCGGCATCCTCCTGTCCTGCCGGCGCTGCGGGAAGCAGGTCTACAGCTCCGAGGTCCGCGAGGGGCTGTGCCTGGACTGCCGCGTGGACGCCGCGGTCGCCGAGCTCAGGGAGGAGCACCTGCGCCTGTGGCGCAAGCGGGAGCGGTACCGCGCGAAGGGCGCCAACGTCGACGCCATCGGCCGGCAGATCGCCCGCCTGGAGGACCGCATGGCCTCGCGCATAGCCGACATGGTGTCCGAGGAGAAGGTGGCGCTGGAGCAGCTCAAGCGCACGCTGGAGAAGGCCCGGAGCTCGCGCTACGACATCAGGAGCATTCGCTGAGCACACCTCTGCGCCCGTTCCGTCACCTCTACGTCCACGTCCCCTTCTGCCGCCACAAGTGCGGCTACTGCGACTTCAACGCGTATGCAGGCCAGGACCGGCTCATGCCCGAGTACCAGGCCGCGCTGGAGCGTGAGCTGGAGATCGCCAGGCAGACGCTCCCGTTCGCGCCGCTGCGCACGGTGTACTTCGGGGGCGGCACGCCCAGCCTCCTGCCCGCCGAGCTCGCGGCCCGGATGCTGGCGCACGTGGCCGCCGTGTTCGACGTCGAGGCTGACGCCGAGGTCACGCTGGAGGCCAACCCCGCCTCGACCGACCCGGAGCGGCTCGCCGCCTGGCGCGCGGGCGGCGTCAACCGGCTCAGCCTTGGCGTCCAGGGCTTCGACCCCAGGGCGCTCGCGGTGCTGGAGCGCAGGACCGACGGGTCCCAGGCCGAGCGGGCGTACCGGCAGGCGCGAGAGGCGGGTTTCGCGAACATCACCCTGGACCTGATCTACGGCGTCCCGTTCCAGTCGCCGGCGTCGTGGGAGGAGACGGTGGCGAGGGCGGTCGCCCTCGGTCCCGAGCACCTCTCCTGCTACTGCCTGACGTTCGAGTCGGGCACGCTGCTGACCCGGCGCCGGGACCGCGGCGTGCTGCCCGAGGTCGACGCGGACGCCCAGTGGGACCAGCTCGACCTGGCGGACCGCCTGCTGAGCGCGGCCGGCTACGAGCGCTACGAGGTCTCCAGCTGGGCGCGACCCGGTCGCCGGTCCCGCCACAACCAGGCGTACTGGGACTGCCGGCCCGTCTACGGCGCCGGCGCCGGCGCCCACTCGTACAGCACGGATGGCGAGCGGGCATGGCGCTGGTGGAACGTGGCGCGACCGCGCGACTACGTGGCGGCGGCCGCCGCCGGGCGTGTCGAGAGCGACCGCGAGGAGCTCCCGCCGGACCGGGCGCGGGCGGAGCGGGTGATGCTGGGCCTGCGCACCACGGCCGGGCTGGAGCCGCCCGCCGGCTTCGACGCGCCGCTGCGGACCCTGGAGGAGGCCGGCCTGGTCGCCCGAAGCGGCGACCGGTACGCGCCGACCCGCCGTGGCCTCGACCTGCACAATCGCATCGCGCTGGAGGTGCTCTGAGGGAGCAGCCTCGCCGGCTGACCTTGCCGGTAAACCCCCTCACATTCGGCCCCACCGCAATGTAAGATGGTTGGCACTCCCGACCTGAGAGTGCTAACAACATGGAACCACGGAAGCAGGACATCCTGAAGGCGGTCGTGCGTGAGTTCACGGTTTCGGCCGTGCCCGTGGGCTCCCAGGCGCTCGTCAGCCGTCACATCCTCAACCTGAGCTCGGCCACCGTCCGCAACGAGCTCTCCGAGCTCGCGGACCTGGGCTACCTCGTCCAGCCCCACACGTCGGCGGGCCGCATCCCGACCGACCGCGGCTATCGCTACTTCGTGGACTTCCTGATGGACAGCGAGCCGGTGCCCGTCCAGGTGGAGGCCTTCATCCAGGGCGAGCTGCTCCTGGCGCCCGCCGATCCCCAGGCCCTGCTCGAGCGGGTGGCCACGACGGTGGCGGCCGTGACCCAGAACGCCGCGGTCGCCAGCCTGCCCCACGGCCCGCAGGCGCGGATCAAGCACATCGACCTGGTCTCGCTCGAGCCGACGGAGGTGCTGGTGATCCTCCTGGTCGAGGGCAACCTGATCCGGCAGCACGTCATGCCGGTGAGCCGCGCGGCCGACCAGGCCGAGCTCAGCCGGCTGGCGAACAGGATGAACCGCGACCTGGTCGGGAAGGACCGGGACGTGCTCGCGCTGCGCATCAAGCGCCTGGGCCAGGGGCTGGAGCGGGAGATCCTCGTCCGGCTGTCGCAGACGCTGGAGCTGTTCGAGCGAGGAGTGGAGACGCTGGTGCTGCACGACGGCGTGCGCAACCTCCTCAAGCAGCCGGAGTTCGCCGAGGCCTCCCGCCTGCACCAGGTCCTGGAGGTGCTGGAGGAGACCAGGTACCTCGCGACGCTGCTGCAGGAGCTGGTCGGCGAGTCTGACATGCAGATCGTGATCGGCTCCGAGAACCAGACGACGCAGCTGCGGTCCTGCACCGTGGTGCTGACCACCTACGGCCCGACGCGGCGGATCCGCGGGGTCCTCGGCGTGGTGGGCCCGACCCGCATGGACTACGGGCAGGTTGTGGGCCGCCTCCAGACGGTCGCGCGCTGGGCCAGCGAGCGAATGGGCGAGGTCTACGCCTAAAGTTGGGGGCTGTCGATCACCCGGTTGGGGTTTGAGCGGGTGCCGCCCCGCGGTATCAAAGCAACGAGCTTATGGCGACCAAGCGAAGGACAGACCACGATTCCACGAGTCAACCACGCCCGACCGATGGTCCGGACGTCGAAGCCGCCGCGTCTGAGCACGCCGGTGGCCAGCCGGAACCTGTGCGGCGGGACGACGCGCCCGCCGAGCCGGTGACGGACGCCGTGGACGCCACGGAGGCCACGGACGCCGCCGCCGAGCAGGCCGAGGAGCCGGCAGACGAGCCGGCAGACGAGCCTCCGCCCTCCGCGGCAGACCGCCGCGTCGAGGAGCTGGCGTCCGAGCTGGAGGAGACCAACGGACGCCGCCTCCGGCTCGCCGCCGATTTCGAGAACTACAAGAAGCGCATCCGCCAGGAGCAGGAGGACACGCGGCGGTACGCGGCCGCCACGCTGGCCGAGCGCCTGCTGCCCGTCCTGGACGACGCCGAGCGCGCTCTGAACCACGTGCCGGACGGGATCGACGAGAACTGGCTCAAGGGTGTGCGGCTGACGATCCAGAAGCTGGAGGGGGTGCTGAGCTCGGTCGGCGTGGAGAAGATCGGGGCGCTCGGCGCTCGGTTCGATCCGAAGCTGCACGAGGCGGTCGGCTCCGAGGAGACCGCCAAGCACCCGGAGGACACCGTCGTGGCCGAGCTGCGGCCTGGCTACCGGATGCACGAGAGAGTGCTGCGTCCGGCGCTGGTCAGGGTCGCACGGCCGCCAGCCTGAGATCCGGTTGGCCATCAAGCGCGACTACTACGAGATCCTGGGCGTCGCCCGCGACGCCTCGGCGGACGACCTCAAGAAGGCCTTCCGCCGCCTGGCCATGCAGTACCACCCCGACCGCAACCCGGACGACCCGCAGGCGGCCGAGCGCTTCAAGGAGTGCAGCGAGGCCTACGAGGTGCTGTCCGACCCCGAGAAGCGGCGCAGCTACGACATGTTCGGCCATGCCGGTGTGGGCCAGACGGCCGGCAGCCCGGGCGCGGGGTTCGAGGGCTTCGGCTTCGGGGACATCTTCGACACGTTCTTCGGAGCCGGCTTCGGCGCACGCGGCTCGGGCCGCCGCGCCACGCGGGGCGACGACCTCCGGTACGACCTGACGATCACCTTCGAGGAGGCGTTCGCGGGCGTCGAGAAGGAGATCGATGTGCCGCGGCTCGTCAGCTGCGAGCAGTGCTCGGGCAGCGGCGCCCAGCCGGGCACCGGCACCGAGACGTGCGGCTCGTGCGGAGGCACCGGTCAGGTCCGGCGCCAGGCACAGTCGATCTTCGGCTCGGTGGTCAACATCACCACCTGCCCGAGCTGCGGCGGCGCCGGACGCATCCTCCGCACCCCCTGCGCCGAGTGCCGCGGCCAGGGCAGGGTGGAGCGCACGAAGCGTCTGCGAGTCCGCATCCCGGCCGGCGTCGACACGGGTTCGCAGATCCGCCTGTCGGGTGAGGGCGAGGCCGGCTACCGCGGCGGACCTCCCGGCGATCTCTACGTCGTGCTGCGGGTGCGCAGCCACGCCTCGCTGCGCCGGCAGGACCAGGACGTCGTCTACGAGCTGCGCGTGAACATGATCCAGGCCGCGCTCGGCGACCGGATCGAGGTGCCGACGCTGGACGGCGCCGTGGAGGTCACCGTGCCGCCCGCCACCCAGTACGGCCAGACGTTCCGGCTGCCCGGCCGCGGGATGCCGAACGTCCGCACCGGCCGCCGCGGCGACCAGTTCGTGGTGGTCCAGGTCGTGGTGCCCAAGGACCTCACTTCCGACCAGAGGACGCTGCTGCGCAAGGTTGGCGGCCTGACCGGCAAGCCGGAGAAGGTGTCCAAGGGCTTCTTCGAGAAGCTGCGCGAGGCCATCAACCTGGACTGACGACCCGTCAGGATCGCTCGAGAGCGATCCTGACCGGACTCGGCGGCGGTTGTCCCAGACCTCGGTCCAACCAGCCCATGCACGGGGCCGGACCATCCGAGTACCTTCGTGTCGATTCCTCGCCACCCACGGCGAGTGCCTTACTGGGAGGGTTCCGGCATGCGTGGCTCACTCTGCAGCTCGATCGTTCCGCCCCATCTGTTCGAGAGGATCGCCCGTACTGGTTCGCCCGAGGAGCGAGGGGCGGCGCTGGACACGCTGTCCATCGACCACTCCATCCGCCTGGCGCGGGCGCAGAACGCGGCGCTGGCGGGGCAGCCCGTCCGGCGGGCGGTCGCGCGGCCGGGGGCGCAGGGCGTCGTCCACCGCACGATCTTCGATGCCCAGCACCGCAGCGACCAGCACGCGACGAAGGTCGTGCGTGACGAGGGTCAGGGCCCCATCTCGGACGCCTCGGCCAACCAGGCGTACGACGGCCTCGGGGACACGTATCGGTTCTACTGGGAGGTGCTCTCCCGGAACTCGATCGACGACGCCGGCCTGTCCCTGCTCGGCGAGGTCCACTTCGGCCGGAGGTACGACAACGCGTTCTGGGACGGGGCCCGGATGATGTTCGGCGATGGCAGCGGCACGCTCTTCACCGGCTTCACGTCCGCGCTGGAGGTGATCGGTCACGAGCTGACGCACGGCGTGACCCAGAGCACGCTCAACCTGCTCTACACCGGCCAGTCCGGTGCGCTCAACGAGTCGATCTCGGACGTGTTCGGCAGCCTGGTCAAGCAGTACAAGCTCGGGCAGACCGCCGACCAGGCCTCATGGCTCATCGGTGACGGCATCCTGGGCCCGGGCATGCACGGCGTCGCGCTGCGCTCGATGAAGGCGCCGGGCACGGCCTTCGACGGCGACGAGCAGCCGGCGAGCATGAGCGCGTATGTCAACACCACCTCCGACAACGGCGGGGTGCACACCAACTCGGGGATTCCCAACCGCGCCTTCTACCTGGTGGCGACCGGGATCGGCGGTCACGCCTGGGAGCGCGCGGGCCGGATCTGGTATCAGGTTATGGTGAGCAGAGCGGTGCCACCGGACTCCCAGTTCACCACCTTCGCGCAGGCCACGCTGGCCGCAGCGTCGTCGCTCTACGGTCCCGCTTCCGTCGAGGCCAAGGCGGTCGCCGAGGCGTGGGCCGAGGTGGGGGTGCTCACCCCCTCGCAGATGCCGGCGGCCGCTGCCGTGGCGACGTGACGGCCGCGGCCGCGGAGACGCTCGAGGTCGAGCGCTCCGGCGGCTTCGGCGGGCTGACGCTGCGCGCCAGCGTCCCGCTGGCGCAGCTCAGCCCTCGGGAGCGGGCGGCGATCGAGGAGTGCTTCCGGCATCCCTCGGCGCCGCCGTCCGGTCCGGATCGGTTCGTATACCGGTTTCGGATGCACGGCCACGAGGCCGACGTCCAGGAGGACCAGGTGCCGGTCGAGCTGCGGCCGCTCCTCGACCGCCTCACCAGTTCCTGGCGCTGATCACCGTTTCCCTCGGCACCATTTCTCAAGGGGGTGCTTGAGAAATTTGGGCAGTGGTGCCAGAATTGGGTGCGAAGGGGGAAATGATAATGCGAGCAATCGATCTGGAACTCACCAACGCTGAAGTGGAGGTGCGTCAGCTGGAAGCCAGGCTGCGCGTCGTGCCCATGAACGATGCCCAGCTTGCTCAGGCCCTCCGGCGGGCGTTGAGCGCCAAGCGCGAACGCCTGGAACGACTGCGCGCCCGCCACGACGCCGGTTAGATCCGCGGCTCCTAGCGGTCAGCCCACGAGCTCGCGCGTCCGCATGACCACGCGGGCGGCGAGTTCGTATCGTCCGGCGGACGGGATGACGTAGGCGCCCTGGACCTGGCTGCGCGCCGCCTCCAGGAAGTCCACCGCCAGGTCGCTGCCCAGCTGCTCCGCCCCGTCGCCCGCGCGCTCCAGCCGGTCGCGGAGCGCCTGGGGCACGCTGATGCCGGGCACCTCGTTGTGGAGGTACTCCGCCTGCCTCACCGAGCGGAGGGGGAGGACGCCCACCAGGATCGGCACCCGCACCTCGGCGGCGATCTCCCGCAGCCGGTCGAGGGCGGCGGCGTCGTAGATCGGGTTGGTGACCACGAAGTTGGCTCCCGCCTCGACCTTGCGCCGCAGGAGCCGCAGCTCCCGCTCCAGGTCGGCAGCACCGGGGTTGACCGCCGCGCCGATCAGGAACGCGGCCCGCTGGCCGATCGGGGTGCCGTTCGCGTCGAGGCCGCGGTTCAGGTTGGCGATGATGGTGATCAGGCCGACGGCGTTCACGTCGAACACGGCGGTCGCGTTCGGGTTGTCGCCGACGCGGGGCGGGTCGCCGCGCAGCGCGATGATGTTCCGGATGCCCAGCGCGTGAGCGCCGATCAGCTCCGACTGGATCGCCATCACGTTCCGGTCCCGGCACGTGAAGTGGGCGATCGCCTCCAGCCCGACCTGCTGCTGGACCAGCGCCGCGCAGGCGATCACGCCCATGCGCATCCTGGCCATCGCCGAATCCGTCACGTTCGCGTAGTCGACGCCCGCCTCCTTGAGCAGGCGGGCTCCGGCGAGCATGCGGCTGGGATCGATGCCCTTCGGGGGCGTCAGCTCCACCGAGATGGTGAACCGCCTCTGCGCGAACTCGGTGGCGAGACGGGAGGTGGGCGTGGGGAGCTGGGCGGCGTCGTCCCCGGGAGGCGCCGGACGGCGGACCTCGACGACCCCCGAGCGGGCGTTCGTCAGGCGTGCGCGCAGGGCGGCGATGTGCGCGGGCCCGGTGCCGCAGCAGCCGCCGAGGATGGCGACGCCGTCGTCGAGCATGCGGGCGCAGGCGTCAGCGAAGTAGTCGGGGCCGGAGGTGTAGACGAGCCGCCCGCCCGTCCGTTGGGGCAGCCCGGCGTTCGGCCACGCGCCGATGGCGGGCGCGCCCGGCTGGGCGGCCAGCTCGCGGACGACGCGGCGAACGGGCTGGGGACCGCTGCCGCAGTTGGCGGCGATCGCGGTGACGCCCAGCGGCGCGATCGCCGCGACCAGGGCGGCGGCCGCCTCGGCCGGCTTCGACTCGTCCTCGAAGCTCAGGCTGGCGATGACGGGCATGTCGGGCGCGACCTCATGGGCCACCCTGACGGCCAGCTCCAGCTCGCCGAGGGCGCTGAACGTCTCGAAGACGAGCAGGTCCACGCCGCCCTCGACGAGGGCCGACACCTGCTCCCGGAGCATTCGCTCCGCCGACGTGCGCTTGATGGCGCCGACCGGCTCGATCGGCCGGCCGAGCGGCCCGACGCTGCCGGCGACCAGCACCGGGCGGCCGGAGGCGTTGCGGGCCTGGACCGCGAGGCGCGCGCCCGCGAGGTTGATCTCGCGGACCAGGTGCTCCAGGTAGTGCTCACCGAGCCCGAACCGGTTCGCGTTGAACGTGTTGGTCTCGATCACGTCGGCCCCGGCGGCGATGTAGTCGCGGTGGACCCCGGTGACGAGCACCGGCTCGATCAGGGTGAGCTCCTCGAGGCAGCGGTCCGTCGCGACGCCTCGCGCGTACAGCTCGGTGCCCATCGCCCCGTCGAACAGGACCGGTCCGTGGGCGAGGAGCTCCGCCATGCGGTTCATACCGACCCTCATGTAACCATGGCGACCGCGTCACCCGCCCGCGGAGGCCGTTGTCATCCGCCTGTGACGATGCCGCGACCGAACGCGATGGCGACGATCCAGCAGGCGGCGGCCAGGAAGGCGGCCTCGCGGTCTCGAGGGCCGCGACCGGCCCAGAAGTAGACGCCGGGCAAGAAAAGGAACGCGAAGATGCCGTACACGATGTGGAGCAGCGTCCGGGGCCGGGTCATCGTGATCAGGATCAGCCCGAGCAGGCCCTGGAGGCCGGTCAGCGCGATCATCAGCACGTAGCTGGAGCGGAACCCGCCTGTGACCTGGCGGCGGAGGAGGAAGCTCGCCGTGCCCCATACTCCCAGGACGGCCGCGAAGACGATGAGGGCGATCGCGAATCGCTGGTGCAGGAAGTTGAGTGTGTCGATCACGGGACGACAATTGTCGAGGTTCTTGCTGTGCCGGTGACGGTGGGGGTGGTGAAGGCGGTCAGGGCGCCGGTGGCGCCTGCGTTCGTGCGCTCCGTCGTGGCGGCCGCGGCGGAGGAGCCGGCGGTGGCCGCGGCACTGCCGGCGGGCGTCGCGCCGGAACTGACGGTGCGGGTGACCGGCGACCGCGAGCTGCGGCGTCTGAACCGCGAGTTCCTGGGCGAGGACCACGCGACCGACGTGCTGTCGTTCCCCAGCGGCGACGTCGCGGAGGGCTACCTGGGCGACCTGGCGCTGTCCTGGCCGGCGGTGCTGCGGCAGGCGGGCGAGTTCGGCCATCCGCCGGAGGTGGAGACGGCGCTGCTGGTCGTCCACGGCCTTCTCCACCTGCTGGGCTGGGACCACACCACACCTGGTGACGAGCGCGAGATGACCAGGGTCACGCTCGCCTGCCTGGCCCGCTCCGGGCTGACGCTCGCTCCCGGCCGGCTCTGACGGTCCTGAGCAGGTATTCAGAGGTTGTGCCGGTGACTTCGGGCGCGCTTATCTGGGGGACACCGGCGCCGAGATCGACCGCGTACGCGCCCCCCAGGCCCTCGCTGCGCTGCGTCGGTGGATCCCGGCGCCCCGGAACGGATGCTGAGGAAAGCGGCCGGCTGCAGGGCCAGGACGACAGTGCCGAGCGCGACATCCAGGTCAGTAAGCTGACGGGTGTGGCCAGGCGGAGCCCGGTCAGGGACGCGCTG
>DASYBH010000136.1:0-4103 GCA_036500885.1 Candidatus Dormiibacterota bacterium | reverse complement strand
AGCCGGTGAAGTCCAGACGCCGGTGCTGGGTGCGGCGGCGCAGGGGCTACGGCTCGGCGACCACGTGTGGTTCCGGCACGCCAAGGCGGGCGAACTGTGCGAGCGCGTGAACGTCCTCCATCTGGTGTCGGGCTCACAGCTCGTCGGCCAGGTCCCGACATACCGCGGTGAAGGACACGCCTTCCTCTGACCACTCCCCCGTCCAGGCCCCAGCCACCTCCGGAGGCCAGATGTCCGCCGAGTCCGAATCCCCGGCTCCTCCCCTGGCGGCATCGGCCGGGCGGGCTCCCACCCAAGGGCAAAGCGCGCCCGTGTCGCGTCGCTGGACCGCCTCGTTCGGCCTGGTCTGGTTCGGCTACTGGATGGCCAATCTCGTTCCCCTCCAGCTGCTGCTCCCCCAGCAGCTCGCGGCGATCGACCCAGCCTCGAAGGTCCGCGACTTCGCCGTGGTCAACGGCATCTCGGGGCTCGTCGCCCTGTTCGCCCTCCCGCTGTGCGGCGCGCTGTGCGACCGTTCCCGTAGCCGCTTCGGCCGGCGAAGAATCTGGCTTGGGGCCGGCGTCCTGGCGTTCGCCGCCGGAGTGATCATCACCGGCAGGCAGACAAGCGTGACGGGCGTGAGCGTGGCATGGGCGGCAACCATGCTGGGGCTCAGCGCCGCCACCGCCGGACTGACGGCTGTGATCGCCGACCGCGTTCCGGTAAGCCAGCGTGGCATGATCTCCAGTGCCATTTACGGTCCCCAGGCCCTCGGCGTGGTGGCCGGGATCGCCATTGTGTCGGCGTTCGGCCTCTCCTCCGCACGTGGCTACGTCGTCATCGCGGCACTGCTCATCGTCTGTACCGTGCCGTTCCTGCTGGCCTACCGCGATATCGCCGGCGGCACAGAGTCCCCGCTACGGGTGCGCACGATGATCGGGTCTCTGGGCAGCTCGCTCAGGAATCGCGAATTCGCCTGGGCGTTCGGCGGGCGGCTCCTGGTCAACCTGGCCAATTCGCTGGGCACCTGCTACTTTCTCTACTTCCTCACCGACGATCTGAAGGTCTCGAATCCGGACAGCAGCCTGCTGGTCGTCACCGTCGTCTATCTCCTCGCGGGCCTGCTGGCCACCACGGTCGCCGGTGTGCTATCCGATCGCCTCGGCCGGCGACGGATCTTCGTCGCGCTGGCCGCGGTGCTCCAGGCACTCTCCGGCTTCCTGCTGGCCTGCTTCCCGAGCATGCCCGTCACCCTGGCGGCGTCAGCGCTGATGGGCGCCGGCTTCGGCGCGTTCATGGCTGTCGACCAGGCCCTGGTAACTCAGGTCCTGCCCGACGCCGGGAGCCGGGCCAAGGACCTCGGCATCATGAACATCGGCTCGGTCGTCCCCCCGGCGCTGGCTCCGCTGATCGCCAGCGTCTTCATCACCTCGGCAGGGGGATATCCGGTCCTCTTCACCGCCGTCGGCGTGACGGCCACCATCGGCGCGACGCTCGTCTACCGGGTGCGTTCCGTGCGATGACCAGCCCTGTTCCCTGACCCCGAGGAGAACCATGACGTCGGTTGACGAACTTCCCCTGTTCAATGCGATGGCCGCCCCGGAGTGGTCGAGCGACCTGCCGGGCGTGTGCGCCGAGCTGTTCCACCACCGGGAGACGCCGCTGCTGTTGTCGCTTGACGGGAGCGTTGTGGTGTACGGCAACGAAGATCTCCGGCGGCTGGCCGCGGATCCGAGAATCGGCAACCTGCCGGCCCCGCTGCTGGCACGTGCGTTCCAGATCGGCGCCGGCGGGTCGGCGTTCGAGCGCCTGGTCGCCAACCACGTCTTCACCATGAACCCGCCGGAGCACGGCCCGCTGCGCCGGTTGTTCGCCCGCCAGTTCACGGCGCGCAACGTGGGCCGCTTCGCCGCGCAGGCTTCGTCCATAGTGGACTCCGTGATCGGCGAGGCCGTGGCGGCCGGGGAATCTGACCTCGTCCGGGACCTGGCGAACCGGGTGGCGGTCGAGTTCTGGGGCGAGCTGATCGGCCTCACTCCGGCCGCGCGGCGCCGGCTCGCCGCGATGCTGGAGGAGGTCACCTCCGCGTTCTTCTTCGCCAGGACGCCGGAGCAGACCGAGGCCGTGGACCGCGTCGCTGGCGACTACCTGGCGCTCGTCGGCGACGCGATCCGGCTCAGCCTGGCCGCCGGCGACAACGAGCTGCTGACGGCGATGGCGGACGAGTTCGCCGCCGTCGAGCTGGACGGGCGCCCGAAGGACCTGGGGCAGCTGCTCGGCGCGGTGCTGATGGACGGCTTCCACACGCTCGCCGTCGGCATCGCCAACGTGGCGCACACCCTGCTGCGGGACGAGGCGGCGTGGCACCGGGTGCGTGCCGACCACACGCTGGCACCGGCGGCCGTGCACGAGGCGCTGCGGCTCGCGCCGCCGTCGATCTTCACCCAGCGCTTCGCGCTCGACGACGTCGAGCACGACGGCGTGGTGATTCCGGCCGGCACCGCCCTGACGATGCTCTGGTTCGCGGGAAACCGGGACCCCGAGCGCTTTCCCGACCCCGACCGGCTGGACCTGGATCGCCCGCGCGCGGGCGCCACCACCTTCGGCGGCGGTATCCACCTGTGTCCCGGACGCACCATCGCAGGGCTGCTCATCGAGGTCGTGGTGCAGGCGCTGACCCGCGCCGACGTGCGGTTGACCGGGGCCGCCGAGTGGGTTCCCGCATCGTCGATGCGCCAGCTCACCACCATGCCGGCGGTGCTGACCGGGCAGCTGGAGCAGCGGTGAGGATCACCTTCGTCGACGCCAGCGGCGCGGTGCACCGGGTCGACGCCGCGGCGGGAACCACGGTGAAGGACGCCGCGCTCGACAACGCAGTGCCAGGCATTCTCGGCGAGTGTGGCGGCTGCGCCACCTGTGGCACCTGCCACGGCTACGTCGACCAGGCGTATCTGGACCTGCTGCCGCCACCGGACGACATCGAGTCGACGACGCTGGAAGGCGTTGCGGCCGAACTGATGCCGGCCAGTCGGCTCACCTGTCGGATCACCGTCACCGACGAGCTCGACGGCCTGCTCGTCCGACTGCCGGAGACCCAGGTTTAACCCGCCGGGTAGCCCCGGGGAATCTCACCCCGAGGCCCCCACGGAACCGTGCTTAACAGTCTCCCGTTACACGGCTCTTCTCATCGAATCCGTTAGAACTCGGGCATCCACGCCCAGTGGGCGAATAGCTGCGGCTCTCTTTGCAGGAGCCCGTTCCACCAGCGTTTTGCGCGCTTGAACGCCCTCAACCGCTTGAACTTCCTGCGAGCCCACCGCACAATGTAGGTGTTTATGCGGCGCAGGAGAGCAAACATCCCGGTCCGGTAGGATCTGCCATAATAGTTCATCCAGCCACGGACGACTGGATTCAGCCACTCGGCAAGTTCCGCCAGGTCCGAGGTGGTACGCAGTTTGATCCGCCACCTGCGAATTATGCGCCTTTGTCTTTCAGGGCGTCCCCGCTGATCGCCGGGAGGAATGCTGCGAACATGCTCTTCCCGTCTCTCGTCGGGGCCTTCCTGACACGGAAGGTGTACCCAAGGAACGTGAACGACGTGCACTCATAGTCCAGCCGCCGCTTCCTGTCCTTGCAGTACACCACTTTGGTCTTGTCAGGGTGCAATCGCAGCCCGACTTCCGCCAGCCGTTCCGACAGCGCCGCCCGCACCTGGAGGACCTGGCGCTCGGTCGCACAGTGCACCACCGCATCATCAGCGAACCGCTCGAACTCAACGGCCGGGAACTCCCGCTCCAGCCATGAGTCGAATGCATAGTGCATGAATAGGTTGGCGAGCACGGGAGATACCGCAGATCCTTATGAACAGTGCCGGGTTATGCGCAGCGCTGGCCTGCCGGCCCTGGTGACAGCGACGCTGGGAGTCGAGCACTGCGCATAATGCGCCGAGGCTTCTGATCGGGTGGTTCGGCATGGTGCCGAACCCAGATGATCAGGAGGTCGGCGTGATGACGACTGTGTCTGCGCTGGTGTCGGGTCTGGACGCGGAGTTGCGGCGTCTGGGCTACAAGGACGCGACGATGGTGTGGTACCGGGGCTGCTGGCGCCGCATGCAGGACTTCTTC
>DASYBH010000135.1:0-3748 GCA_036500885.1 Candidatus Dormiibacterota bacterium | reverse complement strand
AATCGATGAACGACTTCGAGGACCGGGTGGCGGTGATCACCGGGTCGACCAGCGGAATCGGCTACGCGTGCGCGGGGGAGCTCGGCCGGCGGGGGGCGAGGGTGGTCGTCAACGGCCGGTCGGCTGAGCGCAGCGATGCGGCGGCCGCGGCTCTGCGCGTGGCCGGCATCGACGCGATGGCCGTCGTCGCCGACGTGGCCGAACCCGAGCAGGCACAGCGCCTGGTGGCGACGGCGGCGGCGGCGTGGGGCCGGATCGACGTGCTCGTCAACAACGCCGGCCGGCCCTCCGTGGCGCCCGCCACCGAGCTGCCGCCCGCGGAGTGGGACGCCGTCATCGCGCTCAACCTCAGCGCACCGTTCTACTGCGCCCAGGCGGCCGCCCCGCACCTGTTCGAGCGAGGCGGCGTCGTGGTCAACGTGGGCTCGGTGATGGGCCGGGTCGGCGCGCCGATGCGCGCGGCGTACACCGCGTCGAAGCACGGACTCGAGGGCCTGACCAGGACGCTGGCGGTCGAGTGGGCGGACAGGGGCGTGCGCGTGGTGGCGGTCTGTCCCGGTTACACGCGCACGCCCCTGATCGAGGATGCGAAGCGCAGGGGCGGGTTCGACGAAGCCGCGCTGACGCGCCGCACCCCGCTGGGCCGGCTGGCGGAGGCGCCCGAGATCGCTCGTGTGGTCGCCTTCCTGGCATCCGACGACGCGGCATACATCACGGGCGAGAGCGTCCTGGTGGACGGCGGCTGGGTCGCGTACGGGTACCTGTGATCCGGGCAGCTAACGCAGCCGCCGCGTATCGGAGGAGGCCAACTCATTAGCTGGCATCACGGGTAGATCCCGCGGTCGCGGGTTGCCGAGGCGACGCGGTGGACCGCCTGGACGTACGCCGCCATCCGCATCGGGAGAGCTCGCTCCTTCGCCACCCCGAGCACCTCGCGGAACGCGCGCTGCATGATCGCCTGCAGCTTCTGGTTGACCTCGTGCTCGGACCAGAAGAACGACTGCAGGTCCTGGACCCACTCGAAGTAGCTGACCGTGACCCCGCCCGCGTTGGCCAGGATGTCGGGCACCAGGAACACGCCTCTCTGCTCCAGGATCCGGTCGGCCTCCGGTGTGGTCGGCCCGTTGGCGCCCTCCACCACCAGGCGGGCGCGGACCTGGCCCGCGTTGCGCGAGGTGATCTGGTTGCCGATCGCCGCCGGCACCAGCACGTCGCAGTCGGCCACCAGCGGGCCCTGGCTGTCCGTCCGGTCGGCGCCCGGGAAGCCCTCCAGGCTGCGGTGCTCGCGCCGGTGCTGGATCAGCCGCCGCACCGGCAGCCCGAGCGGGTTGTGCAGACCGCCGTACTCGTCCGAGACCGCCACGATCGTGCAGCCGGCCTCCTCCAGCAGCCGCGCGGACACGCTCCCCACGTTGCCGAACCCCTGCACCGCGACCCTGGCCGCGTGCGGCCTGATCCCGAGGTGCTCGAGCGCCGCCAGCGTGCAGATCGTCACCCCCCGACCCGTGGCGTCGACCCGGCCGAGCGATCCCCCGACCTCCACCGGCTTGCCGGTCACCGAGGCGGTCACCGAGTAGCCGTACTGCATCGACAGCGTGTCCATGATCCAGGCCATCACCTGGGCGTCCGTGTTGACGTCGGGGGCGGGAATGTCGCGGTCGGGACCGATCAGGATCGAGATCTCCGTCGCGAAGCGCCGCGTCAGGTGCTCCAGCTCGCGCTGGGTCAGCCGTCGGGGGTCGACGATGACCCCACCCTTGGCCCCGCCGTACGGGATGTTCACCACCGCGCACTTCCACGTCATCCACATCGCGAGCGCCTTCACCTCGTCCAGCGAGACGTCCGGGTGATACCGGATGCCTCCCTTGGCCGGCCCGCGGTTGATGTTGTGCTGCACGCGGTAGCCGGTGAAGACCTCGACCCGTCCGTCGTCCATCTCGACGGGGAAGGTGCACGTGAACTCCCGCTGGACCTCGCGCAGGATCTGCCTCAGCTCCGGCTCCAGCCCGACGAGCTCGGCCGCCTGGTCGAACTGGCGCTGCGCCGTCCGCCACTCGTCCGCCTCCTCGTTGAAGGCCGCGGCGGGCCGGCCCACGCTCATAGCAGGACCGACGACCGCGGATACTCCGCGGAGGGGTCGCACAGCACGTTGACGCACGCTGGCAGGCCGGAGCGGAAGGCCCGCTCGAGCGCCGGGCCGATCTCCTCCGGCCGGTCGACCAGCTCGCCATGGCCGCCCAGCGCCTCCACGACGCGGTCGTAGCGGGCGCCCGGCGTCAGATCGGCCAGGATGGTGGTTCCCAGCAGCCGCTGCATCGGGTGCTTCTCCAGCGCCCAGATCCCGTTGTTGCCGATCACGCAGACGACCGGCACCCGGTTCCGCACCAGCGCCTCGAACTCCATCGCGGAGAAGCCGAAGGCGCCGTCCCCCGACAGCAGCACCACCTGCCGGTCCGGGTGGGCCAGCTTGGCGCCCAGCGCGTACCCGGGCCCACTCCCCAGGCAGCCGTAGGGGCCGCCGTCGATCCACAGCCCGGGCCGCCGCCGGTGGATCAGGCGCCCGGCGAACGAGACGAAGTCGCCGCCGTCGCCCACCAGGATGGCGTCGGGATCGCACCAGCGCTCGACCTCGGCGACCAGGCGCGCGGGGTGAACGGGCGATCCGGCGGAGCCCGCCATCCCGGCGTCGCGCGCCTGGGCGGCCAGACCCGCATCCGCGACACGCGTCACCCACGCCTCCCGCGCCGGCAGCCCCTGCGCCGCCTCGGCGAGCGCGGCCAGGGCGCCCCTGATGTCGCCGTACAGCGCCGCGGCGGCCGGCCGGTGCTTCCGGAACTCGTCCACGTCCACGTACACGATCCGCGCGTCGTCCGAAACGACCGGCGGACGGCCGAAGTTCAGCCGGAAGTCGAGGGGGACGCCGGCCACCAGCACCAGGTCGGCCTCCCCCACGGCGACCGCCCGGGCTCGCGAGGCGAAGAGCCGGTGGTCGGGCGGGAGCATGCCCCTCGCCATCCCGTTGAGCACCACCGGCGTACCGGCCGCCTCCGCGAGGCGCACCAGCTCGTCCTCCGCCCCCGCCCACCAGACGCTGCCCCCGGCCACGATCACCGGCCGCTCGGCCTCGCGCAGGAGGCCCACGATCCTCCGCACCTCGTCGAGGTCCGGCGCCGGCCCGGGCTCCGCCGGCGGCGGATCGGCTGGCCCCGGCGCCGCCGCCGAGCCGAAGAAGACGTCGACCGGCACGTCGAGAAACGTCGGTCCGGTGCGGCCCGACATGGCGGTCGCGAGCGCCCGGGCCGTCATGGTGTTCGCGACCTCCGGCGACCCCACCGTGGCCGCCGACTTCGTCACGCTGGCGACCAGCGGCAGGTGGTCGACCTCCTGCAGCGATCCCATGCCCCACCGGGCGACGGGGGCCCGGCCGCCGATCAGCAGCACGGGGCTGTCGTTCTGGCGGGCCGCCGTGAGGGCCGACATCGCGTTGGTCACGCCCGGCCCGGCGGTGACCGCGGCCACGCCGCAGCGCCGGGTGATCCTGGCCCAGCCCTCGGCGGCGAAGCCGGCGGTCTGCTCGTGGCGCACGTCGATCAGCGGGATGTCACATCGCTCGGCGCCCAGGTAGATGCCCCAGATGTGGGCCCCGTTGAGCGTGAAGATGGGCGGACGGCCGGCTCGCGCCAGCGCCATGGCCATCAGCTCGCCGGTCGGCAGTGCGTCTGGCATCGGTGCGAAAGGGTAAGCGGTT
>DASYBH010000134.1:0-1818 GCA_036500885.1 Candidatus Dormiibacterota bacterium | reverse complement strand
GGCGGCGGCCCTGAAGCTGCTCAGCAACGCGATGCTTCACGTGTCCTTCCTGGCCGCCGGCGAGCTCATGGCCGCCGCCCGCCGCAGCGGCCTGGACCCGGCGGCCGTCTTCCGCCTGCTCTGCACGATCATGCCGTACCTGGAATCGCGCAGCCGGGCCTACCTGGAGCGCGCGTACGACCGGCCCATGTTCCAGCTGTCCGGCGCCGTCAAGGACCAGGGCCTCGCGCTCGACCTGGGCCGCGCGCACGGCGCGGCGATGCCGCTGCTGGCGGTCTCGCGCGAGATCTACGCGATGGCCGAGCCTCAGCACGGGAACGAGGAGACGATCGCGGTGCTCGAGACGTACCCCCAGTGAAGGCGAAGCTGTTCCGGAAGGTCCTGGTCGCCAACCGGGGTGAGATCGCGGTCCGCATCATGCGCGCGTGCCGCGAGCTGGGCATCGAGACGGCGGCGATCTACTCCGACGCCGACCGCGGCGCGATCCACGCCCGCTACGCCGGCGAGGCCCACAGCATCGGCGCCGCCCCGCCGGCCCAGTCGTACCTCCAGCTCGAGAAGATCGTGAAGCTGGCCGGGGACGTGGGCGCCCAGGCGATCCATCCGGGATACGGCTTCCTGTCGGAGCGTCCGGAGTTCCCCGAGGCCTGCTCCGCGGCCGGCGTCACGTTCATCGGGCCGCCCGCGGCCGCCATGCGTGCCATGGGCTCCAAGCTGGAGGCCCGGGCGCTGGCCGCCTCGTACGGCGTGCCGGTCACGCCCGGCAGCGACGCCCTGGAGGATCCCGAGGAGGCGGCCCGCGTCGCGCGGGAGATCGGCTTCCCCGTCATCGTCAAGCCCTCGGGCGGCGGCGGCGGCATCGGCATGAAGGTGGTCGAGCGGGAGTCGGAGCTGGCGGCGGCCATCGACAGCTGCCGGAACGCGGCGGGCGCCTCCTTCGGCGATCCCACGGTCTACGTCGAGAAGTACGTGCGCAAGCCGCGCCACATCGAGATCCAGGTCATCGCCGACCAGCACGGCAGCGTCGTCCACCTGGGCGAGCGTGAGTGCTCCATCCAGCGACGCCATCAGAAGATCCTGGAGGAGACGCCCTCACCGGCCGTGACGCCCGAGATCCGGCGCCGGATGGGCGAGGCTGCCGTCAGCGCCGTCCGGGCGGCCGGCTACGTCAACGCCGGCACCGTCGAGTTCATCTTCAGCGATGGCGAGTTCTACTTCCTGGAGGTCAACGCGCGGCTGCAGGTCGAGCACCCGATCACGGAGGAGGTGACCGGCATCGACCTCGTCAAGGAGCAGATCAGGGTCGCCGCCGGCCTGCCGCTGTCCTTCCGGCAGGAGGACGTCACCTGGACCGGCCACGCGATCGAGATGCGCATCAACGCGGAGGACCCGGCCCGTCGCTTCATCCCCAACCCCCGGCGCATCTCGCGCTGGGTGGCGCCGAGCGGCCCTGGCGTCCGCATCGATTCGGGCTTCGGCCCCGGCTCGGACATCCCGCCGAACTACGACTCGCTCGTCGCGAAGCTGATCGTGCACGGCGCCGACCGGGCGGAGGCGATCGCCCGGGCGAGCCGGGCGCTGCGCGAGTTCGTGCTGGTCGGGCCGGCGACCACGATCCCGTACCACCGCGCGATCCTCGAAGCGCCCGACTTTCGCGCCGGCAACCTCAGCACCCGCTTCATCGACGACCACCCTCAGCTCGTCGAGCAGGCGAAGGTGTTCGCCGGCGACCAGTCGCCGTTCGACTACGGACCCGACCCACGCCACGTCGCCGCGGCGGCGGCGGCGGTCGCTTCGGTGATGCGGCGATAGGCAAGC
>DASYBH010000133.1:0-3221 GCA_036500885.1 Candidatus Dormiibacterota bacterium | reverse complement strand
GGCCATGCACTCGCTGAAGCGAGCGCTGCAGCTGGATGTGCGGCGCCGGCTGCGAGCCCACCGGGCGGCTGGTGGCCGACGGCGAGATGGGGCCAGGTGGCGTGAGGAGCTGGGGCTGACCAGGGAGGCTCTGGAGCGCCGAGCCTACCGCCACCTGGAGCGCTCGGGCTGGCTGCTCGACCACCTGAGCAAGGCGCTGGCCATGCACCAGGCGGATGAGGTCTGGACGGCGGTGGAGCGGCACCTGTTCGGCGACCGGGAGGGCAGTCGTTCGGGGATGCCCAGGGTGGGCGGCTTCTGGGAGTACCGGCGCTTGTGCGGCGCCCGAGTGCCAAAGACGCTCGGACAGCGCACCCACACCTGCCCCGACTGCGGCCTCTCCGGCGACCGCGACCTGGTCAGCGCCGCCCTCGCCGCCTTCACCACCCTCGACCAACCAGGCGATCCCAACACCGCCAGGGTCGACTACCACCAGTCTCGACGCGCCCTGGGCGCATTTGGCCAACGGCTGCAAGCGGCCGTCGCCGGGTCAACCGTGCTCCGCCCCCCACGGGGCGCCACGGCAGCACGCCACGATCTCGCGGCCAGGAGCAGGCGTGCCTCTGCCCGGCGGAATGCCGGTCACTGCCTCGCGCCGACCCCGATTGGGAGCCTCGCCTCGCCATCGGGAAGTCACGAGTGCAACCCGGAGTCCCATTACCGACAGGACTTTTGGGACAGTGCTTAGATGGAGCCCAGCCCGGAATCGATGTTGGCCGCTCGGCACAGCTGCGCCGAAACTCTCTCAAAGGACTATGAGTGACATGGAGGAACCTCGAGCAAGACCCGGCATTGTCCGGGTGCCGCACCCCGAGCTGTCGCTCTGGCAGTCGGCGGTCACCGAGGTGCGGGCCAAGCGCCTGGCGGGCGGCAATGTCGCGTCGCCGCGCGTGCTGGCGGATCCGTGCGTGCTGGCCACGAACCGGCACGTCTACGAGCGCCACTCCGCCGCGCGTGCCGGCAGGGGGTTGGAACTCCAGCATCGGCCCTGGTTCGCCGAAGTTCTGGAACTGGCCAGGCGCGTCCATCTGGGCGGCGCGGCTGACCGGGTGGAGGCGGCGCTCGCGGCCGCGGGCACCTTCAGCAACAAGGATCCCGATTTCGTGGAGTGCGTCCTCAAGTTCGTCGAGTGGTACGTCCTCCTCCACCGCGCCCCCCAGTACCGGGACTGGACCAAGCAGGGCGGCGGCGATGTGGACTTCGGCGGGGTTCGGTGGCGGTTGCCGGCCGGGGCCAGGATCGGCGTGATCGGCGACTGGGGCACCGGCCTCCCCGATGCGCGGGAGCTCCTCGAGCGGTTGCTGGCCGAGTGCCGGCCGACCGCCCTCATCCACCTGGGCGACGTGTACTACTCGGGCACGCCGCGAGAGGCCACCTGCAACTATGCAGACATCCTGACGGCCGCGTTCGAGGCGGTCCCGCCCCGAATCCCGGTCTTCAACCTGCCCGGCAACCACGATTACTACTCGGGTGGGCATGGCTTCTACCAGCAGTTGGACGCCATGAACGTCGGCGACGCGAGGCAAGAGGCCAGCTATTTCCGCCTGCGCTCTGAGGACGACCGCTGGCAGTTGCTGGGCGTGGATACTGGATTCAACGACCGGGTGCCCGGAATCGCCTTCGACACCCACTACACCGCCCCGAGCCTGCACGACTCGGAGCGGGACTGGCTGCGGCACAAGCTGGAGCGCTTTCCTGGCCGCACGCTGCTGTTCTCCCACCACCAGCTGTTCTCGGCGCACTCGGCACTGAACGGTCCGAGGTCTGGCAGGATCGCGAACTTCAACACGGACCTGTATCGGACGGTCGAACCGTACCTCGACCGGATCGCGATGTGGATGTGGGGGCACGAGCACAGCCTGGCCCTCTACCAGGACGGCCTGAAGGATGTTTCCCGGTGCCGGCTGGTCGGGTGCAGCGCCTTCGAGATTGGCACCGACGACGACCCATATCGGGTCAGGTTCGCCGACGTGTCCTACCGGCAGCCATTCGTCCGGCTGTCAAAGGTGAACGGACTGTACAGCCACGGGTTTGC
Organism: Candidatus Dormiibacterota bacterium; assembly: GCA_036500885.1. Taxonomy (GTDB): domain Bacteria; phylum Chloroflexota; class Dormibacteria; order Dormibacterales; family Dormibacteraceae; genus CF-161. Next base: position 1,147 of record DASYBH010000133.1, on the reverse strand, counting down.
GGTCATCGACCTCGGTGAGGCTGCGGTCGATTACTACGAGTTCCCATCCTGGTCGGGCACCGCCCCCGAATCGCCGAGAGCGGTGACGCAGCTGTGCCGTGAGGAACTCCTGCCACCCTGGGACTTGTCGAAGTGTCGGGATAGGCCCTGAGCGCGGATGCGGTAGCCTCGCCAGGATCAGCCAGCCGATGACGGATACCCACGATCCCGGGCCGGAGGTCGCCCGCCTCCGGGCGGAGGAGGTCCCGCGCGCCGCCGCGGAGCCGATCCGCGTGGACGACGGACACGAGATCAGGGTGGGAACCGCCTCGTGGACCGACCCGACGATGACCGCGCCCGGCGTCTTCTACCCGCCCGGCGCCGGCTCGGCCGAGGAGCGGCTCCGCTTCTACGCCAGCCGGTTCTCGGTCGTGGAGGTCGACGCGACCTACTACGCGCTGCCGCAGGAGCAGATGTCCCAGCGGTGGGTCGAGCGGACGCCGGATGGCTTCGTCTTCGACGTCAAGGCGCACGCGCTGATGACGGGCCAGCCGGCCGAGACTCGCCGGCTGCCGAAGCCGATCAGGGAGGCGCTGCCGGAGACGCTGAGCGGGAAGGCCCGCCTGTACCCGAGGGACCTGCCCGGGGAGCTGGAGCACGAGGTCTGGGCCGGGTTCCGGCGGGGGATCGAGCCGCTGGTCGCGAGCGGCAAGCTGGGCGCGGTGTTCCTCCAGTTCCCGCGCTGGGTGTTCCCGTCGAACGAGACGCGCGACCACATCCTGCGCGCGCGAGAGAGGCTGGGCGGCCTGCAGGTGGCCGTCGAGTTCCGGCACGGCTCCTGGTTCAACGAGAAGAACGCCGAGCGCACGCTGCGCTTCCTGACCGACAACGCGATTCCCTACGTGATCGTCGACGAGCCGCAGGGCTTCAAGAGCTCGGTGCCGCCGGTGGTCGCGGCCACGTCGCCGGAGCTGGCGGTGTTCCGCTTCCACGGCCGGCGCGCGGAGACGTGGGAGAAGCGGGACGTGCCGCCGTCAGAGCGCTTCCGCTACCTCTACGACGAGGACGAGCTGGCGGACTGGGCCCCGGCCATCCGCGACGTGGCGCACCGGGCGAAGCAGACGCACGTGCTGATGAACAACTGCTTCAGCAACTACGGCACGACCAA
>DASYBH010000132.1:0-12285 GCA_036500885.1 Candidatus Dormiibacterota bacterium | reverse complement strand
CGTCAGGTCCCGCTCCGGCCGCTCGTACGGCTCGGACCGGATCAGGCGCAGGTACACGAACTCCGTCCAGGCCATGTGCCGCAGCACGTCCAGCACGGTGCCGTGCATCCCGTCCTGCCGTTCGGTCAACTGGTCCGTGCGGAGCTGGCGCACCCCGGCCAGCAGGCTCCGGTTCGCCCAGGCGTTGAAGCGATGCAGCTCCTCGAGTTCCACCATGACGGCTCTGACGCTAACAGAGGAAGACGACTTGCCCCCCCTGACCCCCCGGCAGATGAGGGGGGAGGGAGGGATGGGCCCGACCACGCTCCCGGCGCTCAGAGCCGGCTGGTCTCCCCCCGGGCCGGCACCGGAGCCCCCGCGTCGCGGGCCCGCCGCTGCTCCCGCGCCTGCGTCCACACCTCCAGGATTCGCTGGACCGCCGTGAGGTTCGTCAGCACCGCCAGCCCGGCCACCACGACGAGCAGGATCCACCACACGCCGATGACCAGGCCCACGACGGTGACCACCACGCGCTCCGGTCGGGCGAAGATGCCCGAGTCGCACTTGAAGCCCAGCGACTGGGCCCGGGCCCGCACATACGACACGAGGAACGAGCCGGCCAGCGCCAGCAGGCAGGCGAGGATCTCCCAGCGCATGTAGCCGTCGGCGTGGTTCAGGAAGTAGGCGGCCACGCCGATGTAGACCGCACCCTCCGAGTAGCGATCGAAGGTCGAGTCCAGGAAGGCTCCGTACGGATAGCTGCGCTTGGTGGCACGGGCCAGCGCGCCGTCCAGGATGTCGAACGTGCCGCTGATCGCCAGCACGACGCCTCCCAGCCGCAGCTGCCCGAACCCGACCAGGGTCGCGGCCACGAACGTGAGCAGCGTGCCGGCGACCGTCACCTGGTTGGGCGTGACGGGCAGTCGCCGCAGCTGCAGGGCGATGCGCTGGGCGTTGCGTCTAACCCACGCTTGAAATCGGGTCGTGAACACCCGGCTGGACCTCCTTTCTGGCGGCTCGCACCCGCCGGGCCTGCTGGTAGACCTCGATGATCCGAGCGGTGATCATCCTCCACGAGTAGCGCTGCGCCTTGGCCAGCCCCGCCTCGCCCAGCCGCCGGCGAAGCAGCGGGTCGCGCGCGAGCACCGTCAGGGCGGCGCCGAGCTCGACGGGGCTCTTGGGCCGCACGGTCAGGCTGTCGACGCCGGCCTCCACCACGGACAGATACCCGGGAATCTCCGTGGCCACGACCGGCAGGCCGACGGCCATGGCCTCCAGGAGCACGATCCCGAAGCTCTCCCGTCCGGTCGCCGGCGCACAGAACACGTCGGCGCTCGCGTGGAAGCGGGGGAGCACCTGGTCGGGCACGAAGCCGGCGAGTACGACGTTCTCCAGCCGGCGGCTGGAGACGAACGACTCCACCATCCCCCGCAGAGGGCCGTCCCCGACGATGATGAGGCGCGTCCTCGGCACCCGCTCGTGCAGGTATTGATACGCCTGGAGCAGGTAGCGGAGGCCCTTGCGCTTCTCCAGCCGGCCGACGAACAGGACGTTGACGCAGCCGTCGCGCAGGTGGTGGATCGGCGTCAGCCCGGGCCGGAACCGCTCGACGTCCACCCCGTTGGGAATGACGGTCAGCTCGAGCTGGGGAAAGTAGTGACTCACGAAGTCGCGCGCCGGCGGGCTGACCGCGATCGCGGCATCCAGGTGCTTGCGATACCCCTCGAGGATCGGCCGCCCGTAGTAGTAGCCCAGGTTCGACTTCGCGAAGGCGTGGAACGTCGCGACGTGGGGCGCCCGAGCCATGCGCAGCAGCGTCAGCGGCAGGGCGGGCAGGAACGGCTCGTGGAAATGGAGCACGTCGAAGCGCTCCCGATCCATGATCTCGCTGACCCTGCGGGCGAGGTGGAAGCTCAGCGTGATGCGGGCCACGGAGTCGTTGCCCGGCAGAGGGAACACCCGTCCGATCCGGTAGAAGTCGGGGATCTCCCGCTCCGCCTCGCGCCGGCTGGATGGGGCGAACGTGCGCACCTCGTGGCCCAGCTGGCGCAGCCAGCTGCCCAGGTGCTTGAGGTGCTCTGTCACGCCGCCCGGATGGCTGTAGTCGTATGGCGAGACGAGACCGACCTTCATAGCCTCAGTGTGAACCGTCCATTCGAGTGCCGGAAAGCCGCGTCCCACGCGCGTCGCCCCCGGTCGGCTGCGGGTCGGACCAGATCGGATGCGGCATGTGCCACTGGTCCGGATGGGCTCGGATGATCTCCTCCAGCCGGCGCACCAGCTCGCCGGTCACCCGCCGGATGTCGGCAGCCCGGTCGCCGGTCGGCTCGGCGAAGATCGGCGGGTAGCCGAGGGCCTGGAAGGTGTCGTCGGGCAGCCGGTAGACCGCCACCGGCAGCAGCGGCGTGCCCTTGCGCAGGGCGATCGCGGCCGGGCCCTCGGGGATCCGCGCGGGCAGGCCGAAGAAGTCGACGTTGATGCCCGTGCCCATGATGTCCCGGTCGATGGCCGTGACGACCATCTCCTGGTTGTCCAGGGCCTGCAGCACCTGGCGGAGGCCGGACCGGTTCAACGGCAGCACGCTGATGCCGAGTCGCGCGCGCGTCCCGCGGTACCACTCGTACAGCTCGCGCGGCTCCAGCTCCTCGGCGAAGAGCGAGACCGGGGCGACCGTGGCCGACCAGATGGCGGCCGCGATCTCCCAGGAGCCCATGTGCGCGGAGATGACCAGCACGCCGCGACCCCTGGCCCTGGCCGCCTCCAGGTGCTCGATGCCCTGGACGTGGAGCAGCGCGCGCAGATCCTCGACACGCGCGACCGGAAGGCGCATCAGGTCGGCGTAGGCCTTGGAGTGGTTGCGGAAGTTGCGCCAGACGAGCTCGCGCAGCTGGGCGCGGGTGAGGCCCGGCAGCGCCATCGTCAGGTTGGCCTCCAGCTTGGCTCGCGGCCGCCTGGCGAAGAGGAATGCGAACCGCGCCACCAGGACGGCGAGCGCGTACCCGAGCGGTCGCGGAAGCCGCTCGACCAGCCACTGCATGGTGCGGAACGCCCGGTACTGGATCATGTGAGGATTCTGCGGAAGGCATACCACTGATCGGGGTGGTCGCGTATGAACACCTCGAAACGTTCGACGACCTGCTGCATCACCTCGGCCACCGCCTCCTTGCCGCGGCACCGCTCGGCCGCCGGTGGGTGGATGGGCGGATCCACGTGGATGTGATAGCGGTCCCCCTCGGTCCAGCGGCTGTACACGGGCAGCAGGGGAACCCGTCGCCGGCAGGCGATGGCCGCCGGACCGGAGGGCACGATCGCACGACGGCCGAAGAATCGCACCTCGACACCCGGTCCGTGGGGCAGGTCGCACAGCAGGGCGACCAGACCGTTCGCGTCCAGAGCGGCGTTGATCGCCCGCACCGCCGAGCGGTTGAGCGGAATGATCTGCAGCCCATGGATCGACCGGGTCTCCAGCACGACGTCGTTCAGGGAGCCCGGCAGGATCTCCGCGACCGCCGAGATGCGGTAGCCGAGGAGGCTTCCGATCGAGCCGGCGAAGTCCCACGACCCCATGTGGGGCAGGGCGAGCAGCGCGCCCCGCCCCTGCTGGAGCGCGGCGTCGACGTGCTCGAACCCGGAGAAGGTCACCATCCCACGCACCTCCTCCGGCCGCAGGCTCCCCATCAGCAGGAAGTCCGCGAGCATCCTGCCGTAGTTGGCGAACGCCCGGCGCACCACCCGCCGCACGCGGGCGTCGTCCTCGGGAAGGCCGAGGACCGCGCCGTAGTTGTTCCACGCGTTGCGCCGGCGACCGGGGTCCACAGCCCACCACAGGATGCCGGTGAGGGCCGCCAGGCGATTGCGAACCCCTGGCGGCACCGCCCGCACGAGCCGGGCGCCGGCGGAATAGCTAGTCCTGAGTGGCTGGAAGGCCCTTCTCTGAGGTCGTGCCGTGACCGTGCTGCTGGGCATGAGTGGTGATGAACTCCTCCGTCAGCCGCCGGGCGTCGCCGTCGGTGTACTGCTGCGGCGGTGACTTCATGAAGTACGCGCTCGGCCCCTCCAGGGTGCCTGACAGACCGTGGTCGAGCGCGAGCTTGCAGCAGCGCACGGCGTCGATCACGATGCCCGCCGAGTTGGGCGAGTCGTGCACCTCCAGCTTGAGCTCGACGTTCAGCGGCACGTCCCCGAAGCCGCGACCCTCCAGCCGGATCTGGGCCCACTTGCGATCGCGCAGCCAGGGCACGTAGTCCGAGGGGCCGATGTGGACGTTGTCCGCACCGATCTCGTAGTCGAGCTGGGAGGTCACCGAGCGCGTCTTCGAGATCTTCTTCGACATCAGCCGGTCGCGTTCCAGCATGTTGAGGAAGTCGGTGTTGCCGCCGAAGTTGAGCTGGTACGTGCGCTCGACCCGCACCCCTCGCTCCAGGAACAGCCGGGCCAGGGTGCGGTGCACGATGGTGGCCCCCACCTGGGACTTGATGTCGTCGCCGATGATGGGCAGGCCCTTCTGCTCGAAGCGCCCCTGCCAGTAGTGCTCACGGGCGATGAAGACCGGGATGCAGTTCACGAAGGCGCAGCCGGCGCTCAGCGCCTGCTCGACGTACCACTTGGTCGCCTCCTCGGAACCCACGGGGAGGTAGTTGACCAGAACATCCGCCTTCGCGTCCCGGAGGATGCCGACCACGTCCGACGTCTGGCCCGGCGCCTTGACGACCACGTCGCTCAGGTACTTGCCGATGCCGTCGTGGGTCATGCCGCGCTCCACCGTCACCCCGAGACGGGGGACCTCGCAGAACTTGACGGTGTTGTTCGGCCCGGCCCACATCGCCTCGGACAGGTCCTTGCCCACCTTCTCGCGGTCGATGTCGAACGCGGCGACGAACTCGATGTCGCGCACGTGGTACCCGCCGAGGTCCACGTGCATCAGGCCCGGCACGAAGTCGTCTGGTGGCGCGTCGCGGTAGTACCGCACGCCCTGGATCAGCGAGGACGCGCAGTTGCCCACGCCCACGATGGCCACCCTCACCGGTCGTCCGCCGTTCTTGCCGTTCTTCATTCCCTCACTCCCATAGTTCGTTTCTCGTTGAGCAGTTCCCAGAACGCGAGCTGGTGTCGCCTGACCCCCTCGAGGTCGAGCGAGCAGTACACCTGCCGGCCGTCCTTTCGGGTGCGCACTGCGCCGCCCCGGCGAAGCAGCGCCAGGTGCCAGCTCACCCTCGGCTGGCTCATCCGCAGGGAGGCCGCCAGACCCTTGACGCTCAGCTCGCCCCGCTCCGCCAGCCGCTCCAGGATGTGGAGACGGGTCGGGCTGGCCAGTGCCCGGAAGTGGACGGGGAGCTGTCGCCGGTCGATCTGCAGATCCATCACGGTTTCTTTATCCAAATGCTAAAACATAAAGGGCCCTTTATGCATGGGCTCGTCGATCGCCTGCCGTTCTGCGCTCCAGAGAGCGATTCCCGTGCCCTCCCCGTATCCTCTTCGGGTAGTGAGCAGGGCTGACCCGTCGTCCGCCGAGCTGGCCAGGGACATCGTTCACGAGGCCCAGTCCCTGATCCGCCTGGAGGTGGACCTGGCCAAGCAGGAGCTGAGGGAGCTGGCGATCCGCAACGCCATCGCGATCGGCATGCTCGTCATCGGCGCCGTGCTGATCGGGCTCGCGCTCCTGGTCGCGCTGCCGGTGTTTCTCGTGCTTCGGTCGGACAACCAGCCGCTGAGCGCCCTGATCTGGATCGGCGCGTACGTGGTCGTCGGGATCGCGCTGGCGCTGGCCGGGCGGCTGACGCTCCGGTTGGAGGCGCCGCGGCGGACGCTCGCGAGCCTCGAGGAGACCAAGGAATGGGCCCTTCGTCAGATCAGATCGAACGACAGATAGTCCAGATGCGCGGTTCGATGGAGTCCAAGATCGTGGAGCTCAGAGAACGGGGCGAGCGCCAGGTGAGGCGGGCGACGCGCACCGCGCTGATCGTGGCCGGCGCGAGCGCCGCGCTCGGCGTGGCCGTCGTGGGCGCGTTCGTGATCTACCGGCTGACCCGCCCGATGACCGCCGGGGAGCGCGCGCGCCGGCTGGTGCCGGGCGACGTGCCGCGCGGCCTGCGCCGGGTGGCCCGGCTGCGCGACCGCGTGCCCCCGATGCGCCTCTACGTCGGCGACCGCCAGGTCGGCGAGGAGGCCCCGACGACACGCTGGGAGCGGATCGCCGTGCGGGCCGCCCAGGCGGCAGGGACGGCCGGGGCCGGCGCGATCGCATCCCGCCTGATCGCCGGCCTCGGGCAGGCCGCGCGGGGTCGGGCGCAGCGGTAGCGGACTGATTCCGAATTGATCTGAGCACGGCTCGACCGGCCGGGGCGATCCCTCAGCCCGCGTCCAGCCGCAGGTTCGCGCCGGACAGGGGAGCCGACTCCGGGCCGACCAGCCACGCGATCACCCGCGCCACCTCCTCCGGGCGCAGGGCAGGCTGGCCCGCGGCGCCGCCCAGCGCCTGCATCGGCGTCGCGATCGCGCCGGGGCTGACCGCGTTCACCCTGATGCCCAGCGGCCGCGCCTCCACCGCGAGGGCCTCGGTCAGTCCGGCCAGACCCGACTTGGCGCTCACGTAGGCGGCCATCCGCGGGAACTTCTCGGCGCCCTGAACCCCCGACAGGCTGGACACGTTCACGATCGCGCCGCCCGGTCCCATGCGGCGAAGGGCGGCCCGGCTGCACAGGAACGCGCTGCGCAGACCGGCCCGCAGCGTCTCGTCCCACTCGGCGGCGGTCATGTCGGCGACCAGCCGGGGGATCAGCACCGCCGCGTTGTTGACCAGCGCGTCCCAGCGCGGGAGCTCGGCGGCCGCGCACTCGACGCGCTCCTCGTCGGCCGCGTCCACGCCGTCGGTCCGGCTCCACGAGACGGCGGCCCAGCCCCGCTCGCGCAGTTCCGCCAGCACGGCGCGCCCCACCCCGCCCGAGCCGCCGGTCACCACCGCCACAGGCCGTCCCGCGGAGCTCACACCGCGGCCACCGCGGCCAGCGCCTCCTCGTATGCGGCGGCGGCGCGGTCGATGGTCAGCCGCCGCAGCGCGCTCTCACGCACCGCGCGCCTGTCCAGCGCCAGGGCCTCGGGCACCGCAGCGACCATGGCGTCCAGGTCTCCCGGCGCGACCAGCACGCCGCCGGCGCCCTCCTCGACCACCTCCGGCAGGGCGCCGCGGCGGTAGGCGACGACCGGGCAACCCGCCATCTGCGCCTCGGCGGCGACCATCCCGAACGGCTCGTCCCACTCGACCGGCATCAGCGCCACCGCCGAGCCGGCCATCAGGCGCCAGAGCTCGGGGCGTTCGACCGGCCCCACCGGCACGGCGACCTCCCGCTCCCAGTAGCGCCGGTCGTAGACGCTGCCCACCAGCAGCGGCTCCAGCCCGGCCCGCCGCGCCGCTCGAACGGCCGCCGCCGTCCCCTTCTCGGGTGAGACCCGCCCGGCGATCAGCGCCCTCGGCGCCACGGGCACGACCGGCAGCGGGAACGCCGGCACGCCGTTGCGCACCACGCCCACCCCGGGCAGGCCCGCGGCCGTCCAGGCCCGGCGCATCGCCTCCGACACCGTGACGCAGGGGGCGCCGGAGCGCCGGGCCGACGCCACCACCGCCGGCACCAGCGGCGGCAGGTGCAGCGTGTGCAGCACCGGCAGGCCGGACGCGAGCTCGAACGCCTCCGCGTCGAACGCGTGCTGGGTCACCGCGTCGAAGCCGTCCCTGCGGGCGGCGGCGAACAGACGCCCGAAGGCCTCGCGCAGCGCCGGCAGCGGAGGCGGCGGGACGCCGGCCGGCATCACCAGCGCCCGCTCCACGTCCACGGGCGCGGGAACCGTGACCAGGCGCAGGCCGGACGCCGAAGAGCCCTCCGCGCAGTAGACGGTGACCGCGTGCCCTCGCGCGATCAGCGCGCGCGAGAGGTCGGTCAGGAAGGCCTGGGCGCCGCCGATCTGGGCTTCGCGCAGCGGCGTGACCAGCGAGGCGACCACGGCCAGCCGCAACGTCAGGGATGCCGAATCAGCTGGAGGAACTCGGATCGCGTGCGGGCGTCGTCCCGGAAGCAGCCCAGCATGCACGAGGTGACCGTCTGGCCCGCCCGCTCCACGCCTCGCATCTCCATGCAGAGGTGCCGCGCCTCGACCACCACGGCCACGCCGCCGGGTTGGGTCACCCCCTGCAGGCCCTCGGCGATCTGCCGGGTCATCCGCTCCTGGAGCTGGAGCCGGTGCGCGTAGACGTCGACGAGGCGCGGGATCTTGCTCAGCCCCACGACCCTGCCCTGCGGCGCATAGGCGACGTGCGCCACACCGAAGAAGGGCAGCATGTGGTGCTCGCAGAGACTGTAGAACGGGATGTCGCGGACGACGACGATCTCGTCGTAGTCCTGCTCGAACAGCGCGTCGCCGATCGCGTCCCTCGCGTCCATCTCGTAGCCCTCGGTCAGTGAGCGCAGCGCGCGGGCGACCCGGTCAGGCGTCTCGACGAGGCCTTCTCGCTTGGGGTCCTCGCCAAGCTCCCGGAGGAGCTGATCGACGAGCCCCGGCACTGCGTCGTCGAATCGGGGTGCGACGTTCACCGACAGACCTCCACCGCGTTGTTCTCGGACTCGACCAGCCGCAGCCGCTGCAGCCGAGCCGCCGGCGCCCGCTCTCGCAGACAGTCCTCCAGGCGGTCCCAGAACGCCAGGGCGAGGTACTCGGCCGTCGGCACCATGCCGCGCAGGAACGGCACGTCGCGGTTGAGGTGCCGGTGGTCGACATGCGCGACGACCGCCTCGCGCACCACGCTGTCCAGGTCCCGCAGGTTGACGACCATCCCGGTCTCCGGGTCCGGCTCGCCGGTGACGCCCACCTCCAGCACATAGTTGTGCCCGTGGTCGCTGGCGCAGGGACCGAACACGGCGCGGTTGCGCTCCTCGTCCCAGTCCGGCCGCCGCAGCACGTGAGCTGCCGCGAAGGTCACCCGGCGTGTGAGCAAGAGCGTCAGGTGCGCCTCCGCACCGGGCAACGGACGATCTCCAGCATGAATCTTGAGCATTGTACTCCTACATATACTGACACCCAATGCGGTACGCGAACGTCGTATGGGCTGCACCTGCCGGAAGCAGCCGCTGGCGGGCTGCCGATCTGGCGCAGCTCGGCCGCACGACGCTGAACCTCCTCCTCACACCCGGCCCCAGCGCGCTGCCGCTGCGTGACGTGGCCACGGCGCTGGCGGCCGAGCCACGGGCGCTGGCCGCCGTCGCCTCCGCGCTGCCCGGGGCCAGGGGCGAACGCCTTCTCCGGCTGAGCCGGCAACCCGCTTCGGAGGCGGAGCGCGAGGCGGCTGCCCTGCGGGTGGTCAGGGGCGCCTTCTGGTACCTGGCCTACGAGCTCGCGCCGGACCTGTGGGACCGGCTGGCGACGGCCGAGGTCATCGCGCCCGCCCTGCTCGCCGACCTGCCCGCCGACGGCGCCCGCGTCCTGGAGGTGGCGGCCGGCAGCGGCCGGCTCACCGTGGCCCTCGCTCCGCGAGCGGAGCGCCTGCTGGCCGTGGAGCCCTGCCGGCCCCTGCGGGCGCTGCTGCACCGGCGGCTGCCCGCCGTCGCCGTGGTCGCCGGGGTCGGCCACCGCCTGCCGGTCGCCTCCGGATGGGCCGACCTGGTCGTCTCCTGCGCCACCTTCGGGCCCGATCCTCCGCTGGGCGGCGACGCGGTGCGCGGCGAGCTGGAGCGCTGCGCGAGCCGGGGTGGCGTCGTGGCGCTGGTCTCGCCCGAGGCGCCCTGGTGGTGGCAGGCGCGTGGCTACGAGCTGCGGACCTACGCCGAGCCGGCGGTGCGACTCGATCCTGACGTGGAGGCATTCTTCGGTCCGCCCCATCCTCCCCATCGATTGCTGTACAAACGCGTGGCGACATGAGCCCTGAAGAAGCTGCGGCACACCTTTCGGAGATCGCATATCTGCTGCGCCACAAGGGTGACGGTCATCGCGCCAGAGCGTTCACCCGTGTCGCCAGCGAGCTCGTCCGGAGCCGCCCCGACCTGGTTGGGCTTCGGGCGGCCGGCAGGCTGGAGACGCTGGACGGCGTCGGCGCCGGCATCGCGCGCACGCTGGCCGAGCTGATCGACACCGGCTCCAGCTCGTATCTGACGACGCTGCGCGAGGAGCTCGCGCAGCCGGTCTGGCGAGAGGCGGCTGCCCCGGGCCTCTCACCGCTGGTGCAGACGGGCTACCGCGGCGACCTCCACTCGCACACCGACTGGTCGGACGGGGGCGCCAGCGTGCTGGAGATGGCGCTGGCCGCCAGGGGGCGCGGCTACGAGTACCTGGCGATCACCGACCACTCGCCGCGGATCCCCGTCGTCAACGGGCTGGGCCCCGAACGACTGGCCGCGCAGCGCCGGCTCATCGACCAGGCCAACAGCGAGCTGGAGGGGATCACCGTCCTGCAGGGCATCGAGGTGGACATCAACGAGAACGGCACGCTGGACCTGCCCGACGAGACGCTGGCGGCGCTGGACGTGGTGATCGCCTCGCCGCACGTCAAGCTGAGGATGGAGCGGGCCGCCATGACCGAGCGCATGATGCGTGCGGTCGAGCATCCGCACGTGGACATCGTCGGCCACCCGACCGGCCGCCGGCCGGGGTCCCGACCGGGCGCGGAGTACGACTTCGAGGCGGTCTTCACCGCGGCGGCACGGCACGGCGTGGTGCTGGAGATCGACTGCGACCCGGCCCGGATGGACCTGTCGCCGGAGCTCGCGGCGCTGGCGCTGTCGTGCGGGTGCCGCCTGAGCCTGGACTCGGACGCGCACGCCCCTGACCAGCTGATCTACGTCGACCTGAGCGTCTGGGTGGCCCACCGTGCCGGCGCCGGCACGGACCGGCTGGTCAACTGGCTGCGATGGCCCGATCTGCGGGAGATGTTCGCGTAGCCGTGGCCCACGTCGGAGTGATGGTCGAGGCGCAGGAGGACCTCACATGGGACCGCTGGCGGCTGATCGTGGCTGACGTCGAGCGGCTGGGATTCGCGACGCTGCGCATCAGCGACCACTGCCACTCGCTGCAGGGGGTCGAGGGCCGCCGCACCCTGGCGGCATGGACCGCCCTGGCGCTCGCCGCGGAGTGGACGGAGCGCATCCAGATCGGCCCCATGGTCAGCCCGATCACGTTCTACGTCCCCGCCGTGCTGGGCCGCACCGCGTGGGCCGTCGACGAGCTCTCCGGCGGGCGCCTGCTCCTGGGCGTCGGCGCCGGCTGGAACGAGGCGGAGCACGAGCGCTACGGCATCCCGCTGCCCGGCTGGCGCGAGCGGTTCGACCGGCTGGAAGAGGGCATCCGGCGCATCCGGCAGGCGCTGGAGGGCCGGGAGGTCCCGTTCCTGATCGGCGGCGGCGGCAGGCGGCGGACCCGGACGATCGCCGCCCGTGAGGCCGCCGAGTGGAACACCGGGGCGCCGGACGCCGAGGCCTTTCGCGCGATGTCCGCCGGGCTGGACGAGCGCTGCCGCGAGCTGGGCCGCGACCCGTCCGGGATCCGCCGCTCGCTGCTGAAGGGCTACCTGCTGGGCCGCGACCGTGACGAGCTCAGGGAGCGGGCGATCCGTCTGGCGGAGGTCCTCCCGCGCTATGCCCACGAGGACCCGGACGCGATCCTGGAGGCGGCGCGCGGCCGCTTCCTCCTGGGCACGCCCGACGAGGTCCTCGCGCAGATGCGGCCGTACGCGGACGCGGGTGTGGACCTGTTCGTGTTCCAGCACTACCTGCTCGACGACCGCGACGGGCTGGAGCTGCTGGCGGAGGTGCGGGCCGCCGCGGCCCTTCAGAGGTTCTGCCGGTAACCCTCGGGCGGGCCTATCCGGCCCCAGGGGGAGCTCGCCATCCGGATCCTCGTTGGCGCGGGTCCGCCCGAGTCGGAGCTGTGCGGACCGGCCATCGCCGCACGCGAAGCGGGAAGAGAGGGTTTCCAGGCCGACCTAACGGGCACGGATCGGTTGCGGCACGGTCTTAACGACCTGGGTTGCCGTGATGGTCAGGTGGGGGCGCTGGCCGCCGCGCACCGGCAGTTCGCCGGAGCCCAGGCAGCGGCGGGCGATCTCCTCCAACCCGTCCGCCCGGCGCTGGCTCGGCGTCCGCTCGTCGTCCTTGCGGCGCGGTCCGAGCACGCCGTTGAGGACCGTCTTCAGCGTGGCGCCACCGATCGGGTCCAGGTAGCCGTCCAGCCTGTACCCGCCGTCGAAGAGCTCGGTGAGGTGCACGTAGCGCCGCTGGCGGCGCCGGTCCTCCTCGGCCTCCATCTCCCGCGGCGCCAGCTGGTGGAGCA
>DASYBH010000131.1:0-7457 GCA_036500885.1 Candidatus Dormiibacterota bacterium | reverse complement strand
ACAGGAACACGAACACCGGGCCGTTGGCGCCCCTGGCCCCGACGTGGATGTGGGACTGGAGGATCCGGTCGAGTCCCCTGGACGAGATCCGGAAGCGGATGGCGGTGTCCTTGTCCGCGATCGTGAAGCTGGCCTCGCCCGTGGCGGTGCTCGCGACTGCCGGGACCTCCTGCGCTGCGGTCAGGTGCGCGACGAAGTGGTTGTGTGCATCTACATCGTTGGCGCTCACGACCGCCGGCAGGAGCATGACTCCCATGAGCGCAACGACGAACAGGACGACGCTCTTCAACATGTTCCACCCCTTCGGATGTGGTGGGAGCGTGGATCTACGCTCCCAGTTTAGGACGCGGGGGGTTGGTCACCCCCGGCCGGCTACGACGTCGCGGCCGGCCGGGGAAGGGTATTCGCGGGCGCGCAGACGTGCACGCACCGAACGTGCTCGGCCCGGAAAAAGCGAAGCCGGCATCCCCGGCGCGGCCTCAGCGGCCGGGCCGAGCGCAGACGGCTCTACTCGTCCGGCACGTCCTCCAGCTTGGGGGACAGCTCGCAGACCCAGCGTCCGTCATCGAGACGGCGGATGAAGCGCGAGTAGCCGACGTTGCGGGCGACGTTGAGAAATTGCTCCTGGGTGATCAGCGTGCGGAGGCGGGCCAGGTCGGCGTAGCTGGCGTCGCGCATGATGCCGCCGACGACTCCGGACAGCTCGCGCCATTGGCCCTCGCTGAGCGGCTCGCCGTAGCCGGCGATCGTGACGAGCAGGGCGGCGGTGGGACCCGTGATCGTGTCGGGCAGGATCTTCTCCTGCTTGGCACGGGCGATGATCTCCCTTCCCTGCTCGATGATCGCGGCGATGCGGTCTCGACGAACTCCGATGATGTCGCGACCACTGCCGACCGTGGTTCCCTCCAGATATCGCGGGCCTGCTTCCATGTGATCGGTCAAGTATTTTAGGTTGGCCATGCAGTTGGAACCCGGAGCGCACTACCGGGCGCTGCGGGACGCCGTCCGCGAGTTCGCACAGTCGACGGTCAGCGCGCACGCCGCCGACGTGGACCGCGAGCACAGGTTCCCCCGCGAGGCGGTGGAGGCGGCCCGGGCGCTCGACCTGATGGGCATCCTCATCCCCGACGAGTACGGGGGCGCCGGGCGGGACCACCTCGCGTTCACGATCTGCATCGAGGAGCTCGCCCGGGCGTGCGCCAGCACATCCGTGATCATCGACGTGCACAACTCGGTCGCCAGCGAGCCGATCCTGCTCTTCGGCACGGAGGAGCAGAAGCGGGCCTGGCTGCCGCGCATGGCCAGCGGCGAGGTGCTCGGCGCGTTCGCGCTGACGGAGCCGGGCTTCGGCTCCGATGCCGCGGCGCTGCGGACCAGTGCCACGCGCCACGGGGACGAGTGGGTGCTGACCGGCACCAAGGTATTCATCACGAACGTGGGGGAGGCCGGCGTGTACCTGGTCTTCGCGCGCAGCGGCCCCGAGCCGGGGGCGGCGGGGGTCAGCGCGTTCCTGGTGCCCGCCGGCAGCCCCGGCCTTCGCGTCGGCCAGGTGTTCCACAAGATGGGCCTCAACGGCTCGCCAACCGGGGAGCTCGTGCTGGAGGAGGTGCGGGTGCCAGCCGCCAACCTGCTCCACCGGGAGGGGAAGGGGTTCGGCGTCGCCATGCGGGCCCTCGACGGGGGCCGAATCGGCATCTCGGGACAGGCGCTGGGGATCGCGGACGCGGCGCTGACGGCGGCGATCGAGTGCGTGGGCGGGCGGGACCCCTCGGAAGAGGAAGACGACTTGCTCCCCCTGACCCCCTGGCAGCTGAGGGGGGGAGGTCAGGGCTCGGCGTTCACGGTGGCGGACATGGCGACGCGGCTGACGGCCGCCCGCCAGATGGCGTACCACGCCGCCGTGCTCTGCGGCCAGGGGCGGCCGTTCACCCTCGAGGCGTCGATGGCCAAGCTGTTCTGCACCGACACGGCGATGGACCTGGCCAGCGAGGCGGTGCAGCTCGCCGGTGAGGAGGGCTCGCTCGCCGGGAACCCCGTCGAGCGTCACTTCCGCGACGCGAAGGCACTGCAGATCTACGAGGGCTCCAACCAGGTGCAGCGGATCGTGATCGCGCGCCACCTCCTCGGTCGCTCCGGGGTGCACGCATAATCACACCATGGATTTCAACTTCTCGGAGGAGCAGCTGGCGATCCGCGCCACGATTCGCGAGCTGGTGCAGGACAGGGTCGCGCCCCGGGCGGCGGAGATCGACGAGAAGGAAGAATATCCCAAGGACATAGAGAAGCTCTTCGCGGACAACGGGGTGCTGGCCATCCCGATCCCCGAGGAGTACGGCGGCATAAGCGGCTCCAGCGTGACCATCTGCATGGCGACCGAGGAGATCGCCAGGGCGTGCGCCTCGTCGTCGCTGATCCTCGGCGTGCAGTCCCTCGGCTCGTACCCGATCCTCGTGGCAGGCACGGAGGAGCAGAAGAAGCGGCTGTGCCCACCGCTCGCCCAGGGCCGGGTCGCCGCGTATGCATTGACCGAGCCCGGTTCGGGCTCGGACGCCGGCGCGATGAAGACCACGGCGATGCGGTACGGCGACGAGTACGTCATCACCGGCAGCAAGGTGTTCATCACGCACGGCAACATCGCCGATACGCTGATCGTGTTCGCCCGCACCGACGGCGGCTCGAGCTCCCAGGGCATCAGCGCGTTCGTCCTGGAGCGCGAGAAGAGCCCGTGGACGGTCGTCAAGGTCGAGCACAAGCTCGGCATCAAGGGCTCGCCGACCGCGATGCTGGCGTTCGACGAGGTCCGGGTGCCGGCGGCCAACCGGCTGGGTTCGGACGGACAGGGTTTCAAGATCGCGCTCAGCGTGCTGGACCGTTCGCGGCCGGGGATCGGCGCCCAGGCCCTGGGCATCGCGCAGGGCGCGCTCGACTATGCGATCGGCTACGCCAAGGAGCGGCAGCAGTTCGGGCAGCCGATCGCCGCGTTCCAGGGCCTGCAGTTCATGCTGGCCGACATGGCCACTCAGATCGAGGCAGCCAGGCACCTCGTGTACCTAGCCGCGACCAAGGTCGACGAGCGCGCATCCGACCTCACCAAGATCGCGGCGATGGCCAAGCTCTTCGCCTCCGACGTGGCGATGAAGGTGACGACGGACGCGGTGCAGATCCTGGGCGGCTACGGCTACATCAAGGACTATCCGGTCGAGCGGATGATGCGCGACGCCAAGATCACCCAGATCTACGAGGGCACCAATCAGATCCAGCGCGTGGTCATCTCCCGCCAGCTCCTTCGCTAGAGCCCTCCAGGGAGACCCGGCGCACACTGCCAGTGCTGGTTTCCGCGACGCGCGACGGATATAGTTCCGGGCGTGAACGAGCTGTCGGACAGCATCGCCTGGCCCTCGCGCGACCCTGAATGGGTTTCCAAGGTGCTCCTGAACGGGCTGATCCTGTTCATCCCCATCGTCGGGCAGCTCGTGGTCCTGGGCTGGATGCTCGCCGCGCTGGACAACCTGCGCGCGGGTCAGCCGGTGCTCCCCCCGGCCGGCTTCTCGCACATCGGCCGCGGCGTGAACCTCTTCGTCGTGATCCTCGTCTACGGGGTTGTGCTGGCAGTCGTCGTCACCGTCCTGGTCGGCGCCGGGTTCGCCATCGCTCTGTCGGCCAGCGGCAGCTTCAGCGCGCTGGGTGTCGTCCTCACCCTCCTTGGCTACGGGATCGTCCTGCTGGCCTACCTCGCCCTGGCCCTGGCGTCGCCCGCCATCATCGTCGCCACCGAGCGTGGCGGCATCGCCGGTGGTCTCAACGTGGTCGGGGTGATCCGGCTCCTGAGCGCCGATGTCGAGATGTCGCTTCGCGTCGGTCTCTTCGCGCTCGTGTCCTATGTGATTGGCGGCGCCGGCGCCATCGCTTGCGGTGTCGGCCAGCTGTTCACGACTCCGTACGGCTACGCGGTGCTCGCCGGCGTCGTGCACTACTACGAGCGGAACGCAGGAGCCAGAGCCACCGCGACGCGATGAACTAGCCGTTCACCAAACTTCGAGAAAGGAGACAACAGCCGTTGAGCGACAGACCGACGCCACCTGGACCGCCACAGCCGCCGGGCGGCGGCTGGCAGCCACCGGGGCAGCAGCCCCCGCCCCCGCCGCAGGGGCCCGTGCCGCCTCCCGAGCCGGTGCCGACGCCTCCACCGCACTCGCCAGGCCCGCCGCCGCCCCAGCCGCTGCCGCCGCCCCCGTCCCCGCAGGGGCCTCCAGGGCCGTTGCCCCCACCTCCGGGGCCGCCCTCCTACTCGCCCCCGCCGCCGGGGCCACCCGCGTACCCGCCCCCGCCGTCGTACACCCCGCCCCCGTCCCCGCAGGGGCCGCCAGGGTCGCTCCCGCCTCCTCCTGGGCCGCCCTACATGCCGCCGCCACCGCCTCAGTACGCGCCGCCGGGAGGGCCGCCCAGCTACGCGCCGCCGCCGATGCCCGGTGGTGGCTATGCGCCCGCCATGGCGCCGCCCAACGACAGCCAGGCGACGCTCTCGCTCGTCCTGGGCATCATCGGCGTCCTGTGCTGCTACTTCCTGGGCCCGGTCGCCCTGTTCATCGGCAACTCCTCCCGGCAGCGCATCGCGGCCAGCGGGGGGACGCTGGGTGGAGGTGGACTGGCCACCGCCGGGTTCATCCTGGGCATCATCGGAACGGTCTTCCTCGTCATCGGCGTGATCGGCTTCGCGGCGGCCATCGCGAACGGCCTTCGTACGACCCCGTAGGGTTCGTCCGGGCCACCCGGGTTCCGCGCACCCGGGTGGCTCGGACTCGCCGGGCCGGCGCGGCCGGCAGGTGCTTTACAGATCATTGACCGGACCCCTTCGTAGAATCCAAGCGCGCATGTACACACCGCCGCCGCCGCCGCCGCCGCCGTCGCGACCCCGCCGCTCGATGTACGAGTACGCACCGCGCCGTCGCCGGAGGTTCCCGCAGGTCGTCGGCGTGGTGCTGTTGATCGCCATCCTCGTCACCGGCGGCCTGGCCGCGTACCGGACATACGGGTTCCTGCACTCCATCGCCAACCTCGGCAACCCGCTGCAGGCGCTGCAGCAGCAGCTCGATCCGCCGGCCGGCTCTATCGCCTACAAGGTCAAGCACGGCGAGCGCATCAACATCCTGGCGCTGGGCTACGGCGGCGCGGAGAACGACGCGCCGTACCTGACCGACAGCATCATGGCCATCGGCATCGATCCCACGACGAAGCGCATCGTGGAGATGTCCATCCCGCGCGACCTGTACGTCCGCATCGACGCATGGCAGGACGGCAGGCTCTACAACGAGAAGATCAACGCGGCGTTCGAGGTGCCCAACATCCCCAGGTCGTTCGGTCCCGGCCCGCTCAGGCCCGCGTATCAGGGCAAGGATGGGCCAGGCCACCTGGCCGAGGCGACAGTGAGCCGGGTCACCGGCCTGTCCTTCGACAGGTACGTGGGCATCGATTTCCTGGCCTTCCGCCAGGTGGTCGACGCCATGGGGGGCATCCAGGTCCACATGACCGGTCCGCTGGACGATTGTCACTATCCCGACTACCACAACGGCTACATGAACCACGGGGTGCCGCTCGGCTACCGCTGCCCGCCGGGGGCCGGAATCCACTTCCCGGCCGGCGACTACGTGGTCGATGGCGAGAAGGCGCTCGAGATATCCCGCTCGCGAGACGCGACCGAGTCGGACCAGGCGACCGACTTCGCCAGGTCCAGGCGCCAGCAGATGGTCGTCGCGGCGATCAAGAAGAAGGCGCTCTCGGTCAGCGCGCTCACGAAGGCGCCGCAGCTCATGGACGCGCTGCAGTCCAACTTCCAGACCGACATGGACCTGAACGACATGAAGGCCCTCTACGACCTGGTGGGCAAGGTGCCCGACTCGGCGATCCAGCACTTCGCCGTCACCTCCGACGACCTGGGCACGTCCGGCACCTGCGGGCCGGGTGGGGCCTCCGTCGTCTGCCCGGTCGACCCGACGTACCGGATGTGGCAGGCCGTCTTCTCGAGGGTCCTCGTCCCGCAGCCCACGCTGGCCGAGCAGGCGCCGGTACAGTTGGTGAACGCGAGCGTGAGCATCCAGGACATGCACCAGCGGACGACGGCGGTGCTCCGCCAGATGGGCTTCCAGCTCAGCGACGGCGTCCGCCACGCGGCGATCCAGCAGTCCGTCGTCTACGACTACTCGGGCGGCAAGTACCCGCAGACGGCCGCCTGGCTGAAGGACTTCTTCGGCGCCGAGGTCGTGCCCGCCACGCCAGGCGTCCGCGGCGCCTTCGTGCCGGCGCCGGGCGAGAGGACCGACGGCCTGGTCGTGGTCATGGGCTCCGACTTCGCCAGGCGCTGGATCGGCCAGGGGTAGGCGCGCTGGGCGACGCTGCCCCGCGGGATCTCGCAGCCGAGTTCGCGGCGGGGAACATCCGTGGGCTCGCCAGGGCGATCACGCTCGTCGAGCAGCGCGACCCATCCGTCCGCCACCTCCTGGAGAAGTTGGCCGGCCAGCTGCGCCGGCCGGTGGTGCTCGGCTTCACCGGGGCGCCGGGGACCGGCAAGTCCACCCTGGTCGACGGCCTGGTATCCATGCTGCGCTCCCGGGGCGTGCGGGTGGCGGTGCTCGCCGTCGATCCCAACTCGCCGTACTCGGGCGGCGCCATCCTGGGCGACCGCATCCGGATGCAGCGCCACGCACTCGACTCCGGGGTCTACATCCGCTCGATGGGCGCGCGCGGCCACCTGGGAGGGCTGTCCGTGGCAAGCCGCGAGGCGATCCGGCTCCTGGGCGCGTTCGGCTTCGACTGGGTCATCCTCGAGACGGTCGGCGTCGGTCAGTCCGAGCTGGAGGTGGCGGCGATCGCGGATACGACGGTCGTGGTCCTGACCCCGGGGTTGGGCGACGGGGTGCAGATGATCAAGGCAGGCATCATGGAGATCGCCGACGTCTTCGTGGTCAACAAGGCCGACCTCATGGGCGCTCAGAAGACCGTCCAGGAGCTGCGCAGCATGCTGGCCATGGGCCCCAGGCTGGCCTGGCGACCGCCGATCGTGGCGGCGGTGGCGGCCCGGGGCGAGGGGACGGAGGACCTGCTCGGCGCCGTCGAGCAGCACCGGCGGCACATGGAGGCCAGCGGCGAGGCGCAGCGGCGAGCCGAGACGCGGCTCAAGGACGAGGCGGCCGACCTGGTGGGGGAGTGGGCGCGCGCCGAGGCGCGGCACCTGCTGGACAGCGAGGCCGACGTGGCCGCGCGGCTGCTCCGCGACCGCATCCCCTACGCCGCCGCGGAGGAGATCCTGACCCGCCAGGGCGGCCGGCTGGTCCCGGAAGCCGCCAGGACCGACCCTTGAAAGCGGCCCTGCCGCGGTGAGGCACGCGCCGCTTCCGCTGCTCGGGGATCGACCCATAATGGGCTGAAGATGAGGGTCCAATACAGTCTGGACGCCTGGGAGC
>DASYBH010000130.1:0-2872 GCA_036500885.1 Candidatus Dormiibacterota bacterium | reverse complement strand
CGGGTCAGCGCGCTCCGGACATCGTCCTCGCTGACGCCACCGGCTGGCGCCACCGGCTCCAGCTCGCCCTCGGCGTCGTCGGTCGGACTGCGAAAGCCGAGATGGACGTCCGCCTCGTACGTCTTGGGCAGCTTCAGCGCGAACTCCGAGAGGCGGGTCGCGGTCTCGAAGAGGATGGGCAGCACGCCCGTCGCCAGCGGATCCAGCGTGCCGGCATGGCCGACGCGGTGGGCGCGCGTCACCCTGCGGACCTGGGCGACCACCGAGAACGAGGTCGCGCCAGCGGGCTTGTCGATGTTCAGGACGCCGGCGCGCATCTACCTCCTCCCGGTCGCCTCGATCGCCTCGCGGGCCGTCTCGAGCACCGTCGGGATGGCATCCTCCAGCCGCAGCGGGACCTCGGCGCCCGCCGCGCGCAGGTGGCCGCCGCCGCCGAACTGGCCGCAGAGCGCGGCTGCGTCCACCGCGCCCCTGCTGCGCACGCTGATCTTGGTCAGCTTCGCCTGGACCTCCTTGAAGATGATCGCCAGGTCCAGCCCGGCCAGGCTGTTGAGCGTGTCGATGATGTCCTCCGACTCGGACATCGCGGCGCCGGAGTCGCGCAGCATCTTCCGCGTCAGCTTGGCCCAGACCAGGCGGCCGTCCATCTCCACCTGCATGGTGGCGAGCGAGAGGGCGCTCAGCTTGAGCGTGGTCAGCGGCCGCGACTTGTAGACCATCGAGGCGACGTGGCTGGGGTCTGCGCCCAGTGCCGCGAGGCGGGCGGCGTCGCGGAGCGCCCGCCGGGTCGTGTTCTCGTGCCGGAACCCGCCCGTGTCGGTCATGAGCGCCGTGTAGAGGTTGGTCGCCATGGCCGGCGTGATCTCCCACCCGAAGTGCTCCAGCATGTCGAGGCACATCTGGCCGACGGCGGACGCCTCGGGATCGATGATGTTCACGTCGCCGAAGCGGGAGTTGGACGGGTGGTGGTCGACGTTCACGATCGTCGCGTGCTCGGCGATGTGCTCGACCGCGCTGCCCGACCGCGCCATGTTCCCGGCGTCGAAGAAGAGGACGAGCTCGACCCCCTCGTCGGGGCGCTCCGCGATCTGGTCGAAGCCCGGCATCCACGCGTACTTCTGGGAGAGCGGTTGGGGCATGACGATCGACACCTGCCTGCCCTGCCGGCGTAACGCCTCACCGAACGCGAGGCTGCACCCAAGCGTGTCTCCGTCGGCGTCCTTGTGGCCCAGGACCATGATCTTCTGGTGCTGGTCGCACAGCTCTCTGAGCTGGTCGACCTCGCTGCGCAGCGCCGTGATGCTCACTGGTCAGGACTCTCCTCGCTTGTCGCGCGACCGGGGGTTGCCTCTGGATGCTCCGGAGGGGGAAGGATCTCCCGAAGCGTCTTCGAGATTCGCACCGAGTACTCGATGGACGGGTCGATCTCGAAGCGCAGTTCGGGTGCGAATTTCAGGTTCTGCAGGCGACGGCCAAGCTCGCGCCGGATCAGGCCGGACGCGCTGCGGAGCCCGGCCAGCGTTGCGCGGCCCTGGTCCTCGTCGCCGAGCACGCTGAACCGGACCCGCGCCGAGCGCAGATCCGGGGACATTCGTACCTCGGTGATGCTGACGAAGCCGATCCGTGGGTCCTTCAGGTCGCGCCGGATGATCTCCATGATCTCCTCGCGAACCTGGGCGCCCACCTGAACGGCTCGATGGCCGCCCATCAGCGCCGTTCCTAGATTTCCTCGAGCTCGAGGCGATAGGTCTCCATGGTGTCGCCCTCCTGAAAGCCCTCGAAGTGCTCCAGGCCGATGCCGCACTCCTGGCCGGCGACCATCTCCCGAACGTCGTCCTTGTGGTGCTTGAGGGACGTGATGCGACCCTCCCACACCTGGGTCCGGCCACGCATGAGCTTGACGTGCCCGCCCCTGCTGACCTTGCCCTCGACCACCCGCGAGCCGGCGATCAGGCCCAGGCGCGGGATCCGGATCGGGGTGACCACCTCGACGCGGCCCTCCCAGACCTGGCGATAGGTCGGCTCACGCAGGCCCTTGGCCGCGCGCTCGACGTCCTCGGTCAGCTTGTAGATGACGTCGTAGTAGCGGACCTCGACCTTCTCACGCTCGGCCGCCCGCTCCGAGGCGAGCGTCGACTTGAGGTTGAAGCCCAGGACGATCGCGCTGGAGACGCTCGCGAGCAGGAGGTCGGAGTCGTTGACCGCACCCACGCCCTGGCCGACCACCTTGATGGTCACCACGGGATCCTCGATCTTGTCCAGAGCGTTGAGCACCGCCTCGAGCGTGCCCTGGGCGTCCGCCTTGACGACCAGGTTGAGCTCCTTGACGGCGCCCTCCTTGGCCCGGCGCGCCAGCTCCTCGAGGGTGATCCGGGGCGCGAGCTCCCGGCTGGCCTCCGAGGCCCGCCGCTCCTGGAGCTTCGTCAGCGCGATCTGGCGAGCGGCCTTCTCGGAGCCGACCACCTGGAAGATGTCGCCGGCGCTGGGCACCTCGCTCAGGCCGCTCACGACGACCGGCATCGCCGGCTCCGCCCGGTCCACGCTCTGCCCCCGGTCGTTGATGAGCGCACGCACGCGGCCGTAGATGTGGCCGCAGACGAAGTGGTCCCCGATCTTGAGCGTGCCGTTCTGGACCAGCACCGTGGCGACCGGGCCGCGGCCACGCTCCAGGTTGGCGTCGACCACCGTGCCGATGGCGTGCCGGTCGGGGTTGGCCTTCAGATCCAGGATCTCGCTGGACAGCACGATCGTGGTCAGCAGGTCCTCCAGGCCCACGCCGGTGCGAGCCGAGACGTGGACGCACTCGTGCTCGCCGCCGTAGTGGCGGGTGATCACGTTCTGTGCGGCCAGCTCCTGGTGGACGCGGTCGACG
>DASYBH010000129.1:0-11411 GCA_036500885.1 Candidatus Dormiibacterota bacterium | reverse complement strand
ACCTGGCCCTGCTGGCGCTTCAGGTCCCCCATGCTGAGCATCGCGTAGGCCCGTCCCGCCTCCACGTCGATGGCCTCGAAGTGATCGAGCGCGGCCCGGATCATCTCCTCGGCGCGCTCCCAGCGTCCGGTACGGATGAGGAGGTCACCGTAGTCGTTCTCCAGCCGCGCCAGGTTGGCGCTGACCGCGCCCTTCACGTCGTGCGCGGTCCGGCTGAAGCTGACGGCCCGCTCGAAGTAGTCGAGTGCCTCTCGAGCATTCCCGACGCGCACGCAGCCGCTGGCGAGACCGTGATAGATCACCGCCAATCGCCCCAGGTTGAGCATGGATCCGGCGACGTCGATGGCCTGCCGGTAGCTGCCCAGGGCCTCGACGACCTCCTCGCGCTGGAGCTGGTACGTGCCGATATGCTCCAGCATCCGCGCTTCGACGCCAGGGTCGCGGTCGGCCAGCACCCGGTAGCGCGCCAGCGCGTCCCGGCCGACGTCGAGCGCGTCGGCACTCTGCATGAGGTAGAGCGCCGCGCCCTCCCAATCGCGCGCCTCCGCCGCCATCCAGGGCTCACCCAGCTTCGCGAGCTGTCCGCGAGCACGGCGGAAGTGCGTGAGCGCCTCGTCGGGCGCCTGGTCCAGGATGCCGCGACCGAGGTAGAAGCGGGCGACCGCCTGCGTGCGCGGCGTGACGTTCAGATCAGCCAGCGTCGCGGCGGCGAGGCGTTCCAGGTCGCGCCATCGCTGCTTCTCTTCGAGATCCCGCATCTGCACCTCGCGTGGGTCGCGAGGGCGAGCCAGCAACGAGTCGATCGGGATGCCGAGGCGGCCGGCGATGGCCTCGAGCGTTGCCGGAACCGGACGCGCCTTGCCCACCTCGAACTGGTGGAGCGCCTGGCGGCTCACGATGCCCTCGGCGGTCTGGGCGAGCGTCAGACCGGCATCCAGACGGGCCTGCCGGAGGGCAGATGGGTTGATGGCTTGGCCTCGGACGAAACGCCCGCGTGAGTCCTGGCTTACCTTCCCCATCCTGCCGACGCCCACTCTAGCACGGCACGTCAAGTGTTGTTAAGTCATGAGGTCGAGCCGGCCCTCGTGGGGCCGACTCGATTCCTCTCCGCGGCGATGTCAGACGCCCGGCGCACCCTGAGCCGGGCCCGATACACCCGGGCCTGCCTGAGCCGGAGCGGCGGCCGCTCCGGGCATGGCCGCTCCGAGCGTGGTGACGGTCCGTACGAGCAGCACGATCTGCACGGTCTCTCGCATGTCTGGGACCTCCATGAAGGTGGCGATCGCCCTCCCCCGGGGCGACCAGCAGTCAACCGACTTCACGTGACTTTACTCGTCAAGCCATGCCCGGCGAACCTGGATTGCTTGACCTTTTGAGGCGGTCTAGGGTCCCAGCCATGCAGAACCCGCAATGGCGCCTGGCCGAGGAGACAGAGCACCGCTCGCCTGAAGAGGCGGGCGCGGGCCCGCGCGCGTGAGCCAGAGCGTCGCGTCTTCGAACGTCGCCGTCCTGCCCAGCGTCGAGCTGCCGAGCGTCGAGCTGCCCAGGAAGTGGGCCGTCCTGGCAATCCTGCTGGCGGCGCCGTTCCTCGCGGTGCTGGACGGGTTCATCGTCATGATCGCGGTGCCCTCGATCCAGGACCAGCTGCGCGCGAGCGACGGCGGCGTGCAGCTCGTCGTGGCCGGCTACGGCGTCGCGTACGCGGCGTTCCTGATCGCAGGCGGCCGGCTCGGGGACATCCACGGGCGGCGGAAGCTCCTGGTGATCGGACTCGCCCTCTTCTCGTCGACCTCGCTGCTCGGCGCCGCGGCGCCCAACCAGAACGTCCTGATCCTCGCCCGGTTCCTCCAGGGTGCGGCGGCGGCGCTGATGTACCCGCAGACCCTGGCGCTCATCCGGGTCCACTTCAGCGGACGCGAGCTGATGGCGGCGACGGCGGCGTTCGGAGTCACTCTCGGCGTGGCGGCCGTGGCGGCACAGCTGGCCGGCGGTCTCATCCTCCAGGCCGACGTCCTCGGCCTCGGCTGGCGCGCCATCTTCCTGGTGAACGTCCCGATCGGCCTCGCGGCGGCGACCCTGGCGCTGACCCTGGTGCCCGAGTCGCGGTCCGGCCGCGCCGCGCGCCTCGACCTCGCCGGCGTGGCGCTCGTCACGGTCGGGCTGGTCGCCCTCGTCCTTCCCCTGATCGTCGGGCGCGAGTTCGGGTGGGCGCTCTGGACCTGGTGGCTGCTCGCCGGCGCCGCCCTCACGGGCGCTGTGTTCACGGTGCACGAGCGACGGCTGACCCGGCGGGGGATGGCGCCACTGGTCTCTCTTGAGCTCTTCCGGGCGCGGGCGTTCGTGGTCGGCCTGGTGATGACGCTGGTGTTCTACGGCGGCCAGCTCTCGTTCTTCCTGCTCCTGAGCCTGTACCTGCAGCACGGGCTGGGCCTGCCTCCCCTGACCACCGGGCTGGTGTTCGCGCCCGTGGCTCTGGGGTTCTTCGCGGCCTCGGTTACCACTCCGAGGCTGCTCTCCGGGCCCAGGGAGCGCGTGCTGACCGTCGGCGCGCTCGGCCTGTCGGTGAGCACGAGCGTGCTGAGCGCCCTCGCCCTGAGGGGAGGCGGCCACCCTGACATGCTCGCGATGCTTCCCGTCCTCTTCCTGTGTGGAGCGGGCTACGGGCTGGTCATCCCCACCCTCCTCGGGGCGATCCTCCAGGCGGTTCCCACCGACCACGAGGGTGGCGCGGCCGGCGTCCTGGTCACCACCCAGCAGGTTGCCGGAGCGATCGGGATAGCGCTCAGCGGCATCCTCTTCTTCGGGCTGCTGCATCGCACCGACCCGCCGCCGTACCCCAGCTCGTTCGCCCTCGCGCTCGGCTTCAACGTCGTGCTGTTCCTGGTCACGGCCCTGATGGTGCGGGGCCTCAGACATGCGAGGTGAGCGGGTGGAGATTCGCGATGACCTTCCCGGGGGCCGGCGAGAGCTCCGGACGCAGATCGGGCCGTTCGCGGTCGCGGTGAGAGAGGTCCCTGGCCGGAGCCTGACCGACCAGGAGTGGCAGGACATCCAGCTGGCGCGGCGCTCGTACACCGCCATGTGGGGGGACATCGGCGGGGACATCTTCGCCAACGACCCCCACGACGGCAGGGACACGATGCTCTACGACACGCGGCACTACCTGGCCTGGGTGAGCGACGGCGCGGACTCGTGCAAGCTCGTGACCATGCGCAAGGTGTCCCTCGACCCAGCGCGGCTGACCGAGCGGCAGCGGGCCGACCCCGTCGACCTCCTGCCCGTCGACGTCCGGTTCTGGAAGGTCCGCACGGCCGGCAGGGCGTTCCCTCTGTGGAACGCGCTCAAAGCACACGCGAGGAGGCTGGCGCCGGAGGACGAGCTCGCGGAGTTCCGCATCGCATCGACGGGAAGGACGGGCACGTTCCCGTATGGCGAGCGTCAGCGGACGGCCAGGGAGAGGGAGAGGACGGGGGTCGCGTTCGCGGCCATCCAGGTCCTGGCCGCCCACGGCGACACGAGCCTGCTCTACGCGTGCTCGCTCTGCCCCGAGTTCCGGGACCGCGTGCTCGGGGTGATCGACGTCCACGGCACCTACCTCCCTCCCCACTTCACACGCACCGAGGACGTGCTCGGGCTGCCGCCGGGCTCCGTCGGCCTGGACAACTCCCTGCCGCTGGTACAGCAGCACAAGGCCGCGTTTCCGGGGTACTTCCTGGACAACGACGACGCCGCCCGGCTCGTCGCCGCGCTGCTGGACGAGGGGCGGATCACCGTGGCGCACCTCGGATCCACGATCACGCGCCTGGTCGACCAGGAGTCCGCCACCGGCAGGGACTGGCGCCAGCTCGAGGAGCTGCTCGCCCTGATCGCCGCGCGCGACCACCGCGGGCTGGCCGAGATACTCACGCGGCCGCACCTGTTCAAGTACCTGATCCCGCTCATGGCTCCCGGCAAGCCGCTCGCCCGCCTCGTCTGCGAGGCACGCGACGGCCCGTTCTCGTCCACGCTGGTCCCCAGGCGGTGGGTCAGGAGCGCGTGGGCGATCCTCGCGGCGGCGCGGGCGAAGTACGCGCCAGCGCGGCCGAACGTGATCGCGGGCCGCCGGTCGAGGGTCACCAGGACGGCCCAGAGGGCTCCAACGCCTTTCTAAGGAAGACTGCCTACCATCGGTCTGCGTGGCCTCGTCTCCCGACAATCAGCACCCCGCACGCGCGCCGCTGCGAGCCTATCCGTCGCCGCCCGGCAGCGCGATACCCGCGGTACCCCACTCGGCAGAGACCTCGCCCTCACCGCTCGAGCCGACGCTCTTCGAGCTGAAGCGTCTGATCGTCGGCCAGGACCGCCTCCTGGAGCGCCTGCTCGTCGCCCTGCTCGTGGGCGGGCACGTCATCATCGAGGGAGTGCCCGGCCTCGCCAAGACCGCGACGGTCAAGGCGATGGCGGAGGTCGTGAGCGGCACGTTCGGCAGGATCCAGTTCACGCCCGACCTGGTCCCCGCCGACCTCGTCGGCACCAGGATCTACGACCCCGGCCGCGCCGAGTTCAAGGTGGAGCTCGGCCCCGTCTTCGCCAACCTGCTGCTGGCCGACGAGATCAACCGGGCCCCGGCGAAGGTCCAGTCGGCGCTGCTCGAGGTGATGCAGGAGCGCCAGGTCACGATCGGAGGGCGCACCTTCCCGGTGCCGGATCCCTTCCTGGTGCTGGCCACGCAGAACCCCATCGAGGCCGAGGGCACCTACCCGCTGCCCGAGGCACAGCTCGACCGGTTCCTGTTCAAGGTACAGGTGGACTACCCGTCCTTCCAGGAGGAGCTGGTCATCATCCAGCGCGTCACCGGCCCGGGGATCGAGCTGCGCCCCGTGCTCACCCTGGAGCAGCTCCGTGACATGCGGAGCCAGGTCGGCCAGATCTACGTCGATCCGCCGGTGGCGGCCTACGCGGCCACGCTCGTCGCGGCCACCCGCGTCCCCGCCGCCAGCGGTCTCGGCGACCTGGCGCCGGGGATCGCGTACGGCGCCAGTCCCAGGGCCTCGATCAACCTGGTGGCCGGGGCCAGGGCGCTCGCGTTCCTCCGCGGCCGGGCCTACGCCCTGCCCCAGGACGTCGCCGACATCGCGCCCGAGGTGATGCGGCACCGGCTCGTGCTCAGCTACGACGGCATCGCCGGCGGCCTCACGCCGGACACTGTCGTCGGCAGGGTGCTGGAGCGCTACCCGCCGCCGTGGATCAGCCTGAGTGATCACCACCGTGCATCCTGAGCACCCGGCTCCCGGCGCCATGGATGAGCTCCTCCGCCGGCTGAGCTGGCCGGCGCTGCGCCGGCTGGGCCTGCACATCGGCGGAGCCGAGCGGTCGCTGCTGCGCGGCCCCGGCCTGGAGTACGCGGACAACCGCGAGTACTCGCCGGGCGACGACACCCGGCTGATCGATTGGAACCTGACAGCACGGAGCGACCGGGTCTTCGTCAAGGACTCGTTCCCGGAGCGCGCCCTGGACGCCTGGCTGGTGCTCGACGTCAGCCCGTCGATGTCGTGGGGCACCGCCCGCTGCCTGAAGGGCGGGCTGGTCGGCGAGGTGGCGGTCGCGGCGAGCGAGCTGCTGTCGCGCAGCGGGAACCGCGTCGGCATGGTCCTGTTCGGCGGCGCCCAGACCTCGGTCGTGCCGCCGCGGGCCGGCCGCAACCACCGGCTGCGCCTCCTGGCCGGCCTCGGCCCGGAGCTGGCGCGCGGCGACGCCCCTCAGCAGGGTGCAACCAACCTGGCCGAGGCGCTGGAGTACGTGGAGCGGGTGGCGCGACGCCGCGCGCTCGTCCTGCTGGTCACCGACTTCCTGACCAGCGATGGCTGGGAGCGACCGCTGACGAGGATGTCGCTGCGACATGAGGTGATCGCCGTGCATGTGACCGACCCCCGCGAGGGCGCGATCCCCGACGTGGGCCTCGTGACGTTCGAGGACCCCGAGACAGGCCGCCAGCTGACGGTCGACACCTCGAGCCGCCGGCTCCGCGCCCGGTTCGAGGAGGCGGCCGCCGCGCAGCGTGCGGAGATCCAGGAGCGGCTGCATCGCTGCCGGGTCGACGTGCTGCCCGTGAGCACGGACGCCGAGCTGCTGCCCGGCCTGGCCCGGTTCCTCGCCCGGCGCCGCGCCCTCCGCTCGGTGCGCGGGCCGCGCGGACAGGCCGGCGCGGGTGGCGGGTCATGACGTTCCTGGCGCCGCTCGCGCTGATCGCCCTCGCCGCCATCCCGGCCCTGGCCGGCCTGTACTGGCTGGCCCAGCGCCGCCGGCGCACCTACGCCATCCGGTTCACCAACCTGGCGCTGCTGGGCCAGGTGGCGCCCCGCGACCCGGGCATCCGCCGCCACCTCCCCGCCGGGCTCTTCCTGCTCGCCCTGAGCGGATTGCTCGTGAGCTTCGCCCGCCCGCAGGCGATCGTCAACGTGCCGAAGGACCAGTCGACGGTGATGCTGGTGATCGATGTGTCCGGCTCGATGCAGGCGACCGACATCATGCCCGACCGGCTGTCGGCCGCCCGCAACGCGGCGCGGTCGCTGGTCGACGCCCTGCCCTCCAACGCCAGCGTCGGCCTGATCGCGTTCAGCTCGCGGGCGTTCGTGGTGTCGCCGCTCAGCCAGGACCGCGACGCGCTGAAGAGCGCGCTCGAGACCCTGCGGGCGCAGGGCGGCACGGCGATCGGGGACGCCCTGAACCTCGCGATCGACCAGGTGGGCGTGTCGTCGTCCGGCAACCCCGCTCAGGGGCAGCCGCACACGATGATCGTCCTGCTGACCGACGGCGTCTCCAACGTCGGCTCGCCGGCGGAGGACGCGGCCGCTCGCGCCGCGGCGGCACACATCCCGATCCAGACGATCGGCATCGGCCAGCGCGGCGGCGCCGTGTTCGTCCGCGGGCAGGACGTCGGCGGAGTCGACGAGCAGGCGCTGCAGAGCATCGCCCAGACCACCTCCGGCCAGTACTTCTTCGCGAGCGAGGCCGGCCAGCTGCAGCGGATCTACTCGAAGCTCGGCGGCCAGTTCGGCTGGCGCCAGGAGAAGCAGGACCTCACGGTGCCCATCGCGGTCGCCGGCACGCTGCTGCTGGTGGCGTGCGCCGGCCTGAGCCTGCGCTGGTTCCGCCTGCTTCCCTAAGCACTTCTCAGCCTTCTTCTGGTCTGACCGTAAATCCGCCCGTGGTGCGTTGTCACCACCTGCAGAGGCTGGGGCTGGAGGCGCCTCCCCGGAGGCGCCCCCCGGCCGGGAGGCGGACGGATGACGGGTCCCATCGACACCCACTGCGGAGAGCCGGTTCGCTCGCGCCAGCTCGAGCCGAGAACGGCCATCGTGATCGGACTGACGGGCATCGTGCTGGCGACCGTCGTGATCGCCGTCGCGCACGTCAACTGGCCCTAGGTTTAGCCGAGGCAGGCCCTGAACGGTGCGCTCGGATTGGAGAGGCTCGGCGGCGTCGTCGCCGCCGAGACGGTCCCCACCGGACACCTGACCGAGAATGGCAGCCCGACCGTGGTGGACGCACCGCGGGTTCCCGCCCTGACCGTCACCTCGAATCGCATGGTTGGCCCTGGGGCCGTCGAGCTCGCCGCCGTCGCGGTCACGGCGCCCGCCACCAGCACGTCCTGCCCCGGCGCGCTCGTCAGGTCGACGGTGACGGTGAACCGGCAGGTGAACAGCTGCGCGAGGAGCGACGACAGCACGCACCCGAGCTGATCCGTGATCTGGACGGTGACGGTGATCTGCGGCGTCGGCGTCGGCGTCGGAGTAGGCGTCACCACCGGTGATGTCGCCGGCGTCGGCGTCGGCGTCGGTCCGGGCGTCGGGGTTGGTGTCGGTCCGGCCGCCGGGCCAGGGGCCGGGGTCACGGACACCGTCGCGACCGGCACGGCCAGCCCGCCAGGCACGACCGCCCCCTGCGGGGTGGCCGCCAGGCCGGACGAGCTCACGCTCGGCACCGGCGACGCCGGCGCGAGGGGCGAGGCGAGTGACGAGTCGGTTGGCGCCGGCGTGCTCGCCACGACCGGCCCGCCGCCGCCCGCGGCGCCGGGGCCGCCGGTCCCGGTATGGGGCCGGAGCAGGTAGGCCGTCACGCCGCCCAGCGCCAGCAGCGCGAGCACGACCGCCAGACCGGCCATCCAGCCGGGCCGTCCCTCCCACGGGCTGCGGTGCGGCGGCCACGCCGGCCCGCTCGGCGCCTGTCCCTGCGATCCAACCGCCCCGCCCGCCGGCGCGGCCTGCACCGCCGCCACCAGCCGGTTCCGTCCCTCGGCGCCGAGCGCGGCCGGCAGCGGCAGCGGCAGCAGGGCCGCCAGCAGGCGCGCCGGCGAGGTCAGCTGCTGCCCGAGCTCCTGGCAGCTCTCGCACCGCCGCATGTGGTGGTCGACCGCGCTCCGCTGCTGCGCGGTCAGCGCGCTCACGCCGGCCGGCACCAGCGCGGCCAGACGTTCGCAGTGGTCCCGGCGCTGCGCCACCAGCAGGTAGCGCACGGCGTTGCCCAGCGCCTCCCGCGCCCGGTTGACCAGCACCGACGCGTGGCCGGCCGGGATCTCCATCACGTCGGCGATCTCCCGCGTCGAGAGCCCCCGACGCACCGAGAGGTCGAGCACCGCGTACTGCCGCGGCTCCAGGCTGGACGCCGCCGCCCACACCAGCTCGGCGGCGTCCCTGGCCATCGCCTCCTCCTCCGGCCCGCGACGGGTGTCCGCGACGCGGCCGACGGCCTCGTCGTCGACCGGGCCGGAGTCCCGGCTCCGCGTGACGTGGTTCAGGGCGAGGTTGTGCGCTGTCGCGTACAGCCAGGCCCGCACCTTGCTCGGGTCGCGCAGCGTCTCCCGGCGCTCCCAGGCGCGCAGGAAGGTCGATTGGGCGAGATCCTCGGCGGCGGACCGATCGCGGGTGAACCGGGCCAGGAAGTCGTGGATGCCGCGCACGTGGCGGTCGTACAGCTGGCCCAACGCGGCCGTGTCACCAGCCTGGAGCTGGATGGCCAGCTCCGTATCCGACCGTGCCTGCGGCGAGCTCACTCCTCCCTCCACGTGGACAGCAAGAACATACGCTGAGCGCGCTCATCTGGGGCATGGGACACGGGACTGCCCCGAGGATTACGGCCAGACCGCGCAGAGGGTGCGAGGATGGCGGGTGGCCACCGGCACACCCTCAGACTCGGGCGGCCACCTCGCTGCCGAGCAGCCGGACGTGGTCCAGGTCCTCGACGTCGTAGATGTGCAGGTACACCGTGTCAACGCCGGCCGAGCCGGGCGCCGCGATGACGCCCGGCTCGCACGTCTCGGTCAGCGCACCTGGATGTCGCGCTCCAGACGGTTGCCGTTCCATGTCACGACCAGGTGGTACGTCCCCGGGGCGCCCCGGGCGTAGAGGGTCTCCCACTCGACCCTCACCGACCCCTCCTGGCCCTCGCCCTTTCCACTGGGGTTGCCGTTGACCATGTCGCCCACCGGTCTCCCCGTGGGGTCCAGGAGCTGGTACAGGAAGGGCGCGCCGCCGGGCGGTGGCGGGGCCGCGCACCGGCCGCCCGCGTCGCAGCTGGGCTGGATCGACGGCAGGTCGAAGAGGTCGTTCAGCGTGGCCCCGGCGGTCACGAACCGGACGTGGACGCTGGTCGAGGACGCCGCCACGAACGTGAACGTCACCGTGACGCGGCCGAGCTGACCGGGCGGCGGTGTGGGCAGCGCATCGTTCTCGTACGGCAGGCTGAAGTGCAGCACCCATTCGCCGCTCACCTGCTTCACGGCGCCGCCCGCCCCCTTTCCCGCCGCGAAGTCCCTCAGGGTGTCGATGCGCAGCGTCAGCGAGTTGGGGCCAGGGCTCGGGTGGCCGAGAGGTCCGAAGCTGAGGATCATGTGACCCTGCGGGCCCGGCGCGACCGACGCTGACGGCAGCGCCGAGCCTGACCCGTCGGTCAGCGTCGGGGCGACCGGCTCCGCCCCCGACGGCGACACCTGCAGGACGGTCACGGTGCGGGTGCTGTCCGCGTAACCTGCGAGCACGCTGATGGTCTGGCCCGCGGAGGTGGCGCTGACGGCGAGGGGCGTCACCCTGTCCTGCGAAGGCGACAGGCCCATGATGCGGAGCAGGCCGGCGACGACCGGGCTGATCAGCGAGGAGTTGGCCAGCGCGGGCCCCATGCCGCTGCCCGCCACGATCGCTCCGAGCAGCACGACGGCCACCGCGGCAGCGGGCACCAGCCGGCGGCGCCGGGACTGCCGAGTGACCTCCCGGCGGCCGCTCGTCCCGGCGGCGTGGTAGCGGTGGATCACCCGCGCCGCGAGCGTCCCGGCCTCGGGGAACGCGATGCCGGCGATTCGCTGACCCAGTGGAGCTTCCGGTTCCATCGTCATCGTGCGTTCCCCTCCAGCTGCACGCGAAGGTTGGCCAGGGCGCGGTACGTCGCCTGCTTGACGGCGTCCTCGCTCTGCCCGAACTGCGCCCCGATCTCGGCGTAGCTCAGTCCGGCGCCGAAGCGGAGCCCGATGAGCGTCCGGTGGCGCCGTGGCAGCGTCCGCACCGCCGCCAGCAGCTCCTCGTCCCGCAGACGGCGCATGACCAGCGACTCGACCGGCTCCTGCCAGGATTCGACCGTCCCCCGCGCCGTGAGGCGGTCCCAGACCAGCGCCCAGCGGCCTGCCGCGCGGCCCGAGTCCCGCGCCAGATTGACGACGATGCGCCAGAGCCACGCCTCCGCGCTTCCCCGCGCGGGATCGAACCGGTCCAGCGCCCGCATCGCCCGCAGCAGCGCCTCCTGGGCCAGGTCCTCGGTCTGGTGATGGTCCTGGCAGATCATGGCGCTGAAGCGGTACACAAGGGGCGCGTACTCCTCGGCCAGCCGCTCCGGCGTCAGCGGTCCCGACGCCGGCGGCGGCTGAATCTCGATCGCAGGTTCAGACTGCATGCCGTACCTACGCTCGAACAGGGCCGCGGGGAATGGAACGGGCGATCAGCAGTGCACCGAGCCGCCGGTATCCACCGACGCAGCGCAGCGATGTCCTGGGGAGCGCGTACGCGGTGGATACCGGCGGTCATGAGACCGGCGTCGATACCCGCTGCCCCTCCATGGCCGCCGACAGCGCCGCGGTGAACGCCGCGCTGTCAACCGTCCAGTCGTCGATCGGCGGATAGCTCTCCCGGCGCCAGCGGTACGGCAGGTCCACGAGCAGCCCTGCGCGCGGGGCTGCTCGGGCCATGGAGAGCAGGTCGCGGAGCACGGCGCGCTGCTGCCCGACGTTGTCGGGCTCTCCCATCGCGTGCCCGTAGGGCCAGTGCAGGTACAGCATCCGCGGCGCCCTGACCTCGACCGCCACCCCTCTCACCAGGGCCAGCGCCGAGGTCGTGATGCCGCTGGCCTCGATCTCTCGCGCGAGCAGTCCGACGGACCGCGTGCAGAGC
>DASYBH010000128.1:0-11545 GCA_036500885.1 Candidatus Dormiibacterota bacterium | reverse complement strand
GCTCAGCGAGCAGATCGCCAGGGACGTGCAGAACACGCGCGACGTCCTGAACCGGTCCCGCGCCTAGAGGCAAGGGGGGGCAAGCCCCCCCTTCCGGAACCCCTCCTGTCCGGGACGTTTGGGGGCCTCCGGCCCAGCGCTTCGCGTCTGTGGTCGGGGCTGGGTGATCCAGGGAAGATGCCCTCGAACACTCGGGCAGAGCCCGTGCTTCCGGCCCCCCTGGTGTCTCTTCTGAGTTCCTGGATAGCCGTAGCGCCGCTGCACCTTCCCCGCAGTACAGTTCGTCTGGCTTGACGCGCGTGCTGGTCATCGGAGGAGGGATCGCGGGCTGCATGGCGGCGCTGGCCGCGGTCCAGGCCGGCGCCCAGGTCATGCTCGTCACCCGGGCGCCGGGCGCCACCGCGCTCTACGCCGGCGGCATGGAGATCGCCGCGGACCTGAGGGAGATGCGCCTCCTCGCCGGGAGCCAGCCCTACCATCCATTCGTGCGGCTGGGTCTCAACGACTTCGAGGTGGTCAGTCTGCTGGACGAGGTGTGCTACCGCGTCCAGTCCGCACTGGCGCGGGCCGGGCTCCCGCTGGCCGGCGCCTGGCGCACGACCGGCTGGTTCGCGGACGTGCACGGCGGGGTCCGGCCCGCGCACCTGGTGCCCGCGTCGGTTCATCCCGGCGAGCTCGGCGGCCTGCAGGGCAAGCGGGTCGCGGTGGTCGGCGTGAGCGCGATCGGCGACTACGACGCTGAGTCCACCGCGAGCGCGCTGCAGGAGGCCGGCGTGCGGGCGGTGCCGGTCACCGTGGCGATGGACCTTCCGCCAGGGGCCTCGCTGACAGACCTCTTCGGCCGCCAGGCTCCCCACGTGCGGGAGATCGCCGAGGCGATCGCGTATCCGCCCGGGATGGTCCGACTGCCCGAGAACGGCTTCGAGCTGCTGGCGACGGCGCCCTCGCCGCACGGCTGGCGGCTGCAGCGGGCGCTGGATGCCGTGCTGGCCGACCACGGCGTGCAGGTGGCGCAGGGCGAGGTGGGGAGCGTGCTCGCGTCCGGTCGCCGGGTGGAGACGGCGCTGACCGGCAGCGCCGAGCTGATGGCCGACCACTTCGTGCTGGCCACCGGCCGGTACCTGAGCGGCGGGCTGGTCAAGGAGCGGGTCGTCAGAGAGCCCGTGTGCGACCTGGGCGTGTTCCACGACGGCCGGCGCGTCGACCGCGACTGGCCGGAGCGGCTGCGCCACCTGGAGCAGCTGTCGCCGCATCCCGCGTTCCGCACGGGCGTGCTGACCGACGACCGGCTGCGTCCTCTGGACTGGGACGGCGTGGTCGCGTACGACAACCTGCGCGCGGCCGGGTCGCTGCTGGGCGGCTACGACTACATCCGGGGCTACGGCTTCGGCGTGCCGCTGGTGACCGGCTGGCTGGCCGGCCGGTGGGCGGCGACGGAATGACGGACAGGGAGCGGGCTCCGGTGCACGACCTGTGGCCGCTCGCCCTGATGCGCGCCAGGGCGGGGCGGGCGCCGGACGCGGTGGAGGTCGTTCGGCCTTCGACGCAGGACGAGGTCGTCGCCCTCCTGCGCTCCGGCCGCCGCGTGGTGGCCATGGGCGGCGCCAGCGGCGTCTGCGGCGCCCTGGCCCCCGAGGGCGACGACCTCGTCCTCGACATGACCGGGTTCGACGAGGTCGAGGTCGACGAGGCCAACCTGCTGGTGCGCGCGGGCGCCGGCGTCAACGGCCTCGCGCTGGAGCGGCGCCTGAACGAGCTCGGGCTCACGCTGGGTCACTCTCCGGCGTCCCTGCCGGTGACGACAGTGGGTGGCCTGGTCTCCACGCGTTCGTCCGGGCAGGAGTCCAGCCGCCACGGCGGCGTCGAGGACATGCTGCTGGGGCTGACCGTCGCGCTCGCGGACGGCTCGATCGCGAGGGCGCGCGCGCATCCTCGCACGGCCGCCGGACCGCCGCTCCACCTGCTGTTCGCCGGCGCGGAGGGGACGCTCGGCGTGGTGCTGGAGGCGGTGCTGCGGGTGCGCCGGCTGCCGGAGGCGGTCATCGGCCGCGGCTGGCGCCTGCCCGGCGTCGGCCCCGGCCTCGACGCCATGCGCGAGGTGCTGCAGGGGGACCTGCGGCCGCTGGTCCTGCGCCTGTACGATCCGGCCGATTCCGCGTTCCAGGGCCTGGACGGAGGGTGCCTGCTGGTCGCCGCCGCGGCCGGCCCCAGGCCGGTGGCCGAGGCCGAGGCGGGCGCGCTGGCCGAGCTGGTCGAGGCGGGTGGTGGCGAGCCGCTGGGGGATCAGCCGTGGGAGCGCTGGCTGCGCCATCGCTTCGACCTCTCCGCGGACCGGCTGCGCGACCTCCTGCAGCCGCCGGGCTCCTTCGTGGACACGATCGAGCTGGCGGCGACCTGGACGGAGCTGCCGGCGCTCTACGAGGACGTCAGGGACCACCTGGCGGCCACCGCCGGCCTCGCGCTCTGCCACTTCAGTCACGCGTACGCCCAGGGCTGCTGCGCCTACTTCACGTTCGCGGGCTCGGGGGCGGACGAGCCGGCGGCGGAGGCGATCTATCGAGAGGCCTGGCGCGGCGCGATGGAGATCGCGCTGCGCCGCGGCGCCACGATCAGCCACCATCACGGGGTGGGGCAGGTGCGCGCGCCCTGGATCAGGGCCGAGCTCGGCGGCTGGTGGGACGTCTGGGCTCGGATCCGCCGCGCCCTCGACCCCGGGGACGCGCTCAATCCTCACGGTATGGGAGGCGGAGGCACCTCGTGAAGGACACGCTGATCGTCGTCAACCCGGCCTCGGCCGGCGGCCGCACCGGGCGCGGCTGGCCCGGGGTGGCCGCGCGCCTGCGTGCATCCGGCCTGGACTTCGACGTCGCGCCGACCTCGCGCGCAGGCGAGGCGGTGGAGCTCAGCCGGCGGGCCGTTCGCGAGGGCAGGGCGCTGGTCGTGGCCGTGGGCGGTGACGGCACGATCAACGAGGTCGCCAACGGTTTCTTCGAGGACGGCGAGCCGGCGGCGGCCGGGACGCGGCTGGGCGTGCTCCCGATGGGCACGGGCGGCGATCTCCGGCGCACCCTCGGCTTCCCGCTCGCGGTCGAGGAGGCGGCGGCGGTGCTCCGCGCCCGGCGGGGCCGCCGGATCGACGCCGGCCGGGTGACGTGCGCGCTGCCCGGGGGCGGCACCACCGTCCGCCACTTCCTGAACATCGCCGACGCGGGGATCGGCGGTGACGTCGTGGACCGCGTCAACCGCGGCCGGACGCTGGTGAACGGCGAGATCACGTTCCTGCTCGCCTCCGTCCGCACGCTGCTGACCTGGCGCAACCGGCCCATGCGCATCGTGATCGACGGGCGGGTGCGCGAGCTGGTCGCCCAGCAGGTGGTCGTGGCCAACTGCCAGTACTTCGGCGGCGGGATGCGCGTCGCGCCGGGGGCGAGGCCCGACGACGGCCTGCTGGACGTCGTCATCGCCGGCGACCTGGGCGTCTGGGAGAACGTCCGCGGGCTGCGCCGCATCCGCAGCGGCACGCACCTGGGCCCCGCCGATCCCAAGCTCAGCCATGCGCTGGCGGAGCGGGTCGAGGTCAGCTCGCCCGACGCCGTCCGCGTCGACGCCGACGGCGAGCAGCCGGGCCTGCTGCCGGCGGTGTTCGAGGTGCAGCCGGGCGCCCTCGAGGTCGTGTGCCCCTAAGAGGCAAGGGGGGGCAGGCCCCCCCTTCCGGAACCCCCCCTCTTATCCGGGACGTTTGGAGGGCCTTCGGCCCAGCGCTTCGCGTCTGTAGTCGGGGCTGGGTGACCTTGGTGAGACGCGCTCGGACACTCGGGCAAAGTCCTTGCTTCCGGCCACCCTGGGGGTTTGTCGAAGCTTCGGGATAGGCTCCAGGTCCGTTACAGTGGCTTTGCCGATGACCCACGGCATCATCGCCGCTCCTCACCACCTGGCCACCGAGGCCGGGGCCGCGGTCCTCAGGGCCGGCGGCAACGCCGTTGACGCCGCGGTCGCCGCCGACGCGGTCCTCTGCGTCGTCTACCCTCACATGACCTCGGCGGGCGGCGACCTGTTCGCGCTCGTGTGGCCGGCCGGCGCCGGGGGGCCGGTCGGACTGGCGGGCGCCGGGCGCTCGGGCTCGCTGGCCACGATCGAGGCGGTGCGGGCCGCCGGTCACGAGACCATGCCCCGGCACGGCGCGCTGACGGTCACCGTGCCGGGGACCGTCGAGGCGTGGGGGAGGCTGGTCGAGCGGTTCGGCAGCCTCGGCCTGGCGCCGCTGATGGAAGCGGCGGCAGCCCACGCGCGCGACGGCTACGTGGTCACCGAGCGGCTGGCCGAACACCTGGCCGGGGCCGCCGACTGGCTGCTCCGCGAGCCCGAGACGGCCCGGCTGCTCCCGCCGCTCAAGGCCGGCATGACGCTGCGCAACCCCGAGCTGGCGGCCACGCTCGAGGACGTCGGACGCAACGGCTTCCAGGGTTTCTACCGGGGCGCGACGGCCGCCGCGATCGTGGGCGCGCTGGAGCGCCGCGGTGGATCGCTGACCGCCGGCGACCTGGCCGCCCACCGCTCGTCGTGGGTCGAGCCGGTCGCCTTCCCCTACCGCGACGCTGTCGTCTACCAGATGCCGCCGCCGACGCAGGGCCTGTGCGCCGCCGGCATGCTGCGCCGCCTCGAGCGCCTCGACCGCTTCGAGCCAGGCGTCGAGCTCGCCCGCGAGCTGGCGCGGGTGCGCGACGCCGTCTATCCGCTGCGCGACCGCTGGATCAGCGATCCGGACTTCGCCGCGGCGCCGCACGAGCCCTTCCTGGACCCCGAGCACGTGGCGGCCGGCGAGGCGGCCGCCATCCCGGAGGGCGACACCGTCTACCTCTGCGCCGCGGACGAGCACGGCACCGTCGTCTCGCTGATCCAGAGCGTCGCCGGCGGCTTCGGCTCCGGCGTGGTCGCGGAGGGCACGGGCGTCCTGCTGCAGAACCGCGGCATGTACTTCAGCCTGGACGCCGGCCACGTCAACCGCCTGGAGCCGCGCAAGCGCACGATGCACACGCTCATCCCGGCCATGGCGGGCCGCGACGGCCGCTGCTGGGCGGCGTTCGGCACGATGGGCGGCGACGGCCAGCCCCAGCTCCAGGCGCAGGTGTTCCTGCACCTGGTCGAGCGCGGCCTCCACCCGGCGGAGGCGGTCGCCGAGCCCCGGGTGCGCGTGCCGTCGGGCGGCGGCGGGCTCCTCGTGGAGGCCGACTATCGGGACGCGGGCGCGGTGGCGCGCTCGGTGCCGGGCGGCAGGCTGCTCCCGGCTCGCAGCTGGCAGATGGGCCACGCCGCGGCGCTGGTCGTGGACGGTCCAGGCCGCTGGCGGGCCGGCGAGGACCCCCGCTCGGACGGAGCCGTCGCCGAGGTCTGACGGGACCGCGCTCCGCCCGCCGGTGACCCTGGCGCGCGCGTTTCTGTGCCCGCCGGCAGCATCTCACCGCGCACGGTATAATTCCGCACCAGTTTGGCAGTAGAGACAGAAGACAAGGCAAAGCTGGCCGCGGAGCACGGCCTTCATGGCACCGACACGGGTTCGCCCGAAGTTCAGGTCGCCATTTTCACCGAACGCATCAGGCAGCTCACCGAGCACCTGAAGATCCACAAGAAGGACCATCACTCGCGTCGCGGTCTGCTGCTGCTGGTCGGGAAGCGTCGCAGGCTGCTGAACTACCTGGGTCGCAGCGACGTCGGGCGCTATCGAGCGCTCATTGCGAAGCTGGGCATCAGGAGATAGTGAGTGCGGGCGGGGAACACCCCGCCCGATTGGTTTCTGGGGGGCCCGGCGCCTGAAACCTGGCCTCGAGGCTGAGGGCTTCGAGTTCAGCTTTTAGGTCCCAGGCCTCCCGGTGGAGGTGTATTGGCACGTGGCTGAAGTCACGAAAACGTTCGAGGTCGCCGGTGAACAGGTCAGCGTCACGACCGGGACCGTCGCGGAGCAGGCCAGCGGCGCGGTCCTGATCTCTCGGGGCGACACCGTGGTGCTCTGCACCGCGATGATGTCGAAGGAGCCGAGGGAGGGGATCGATTTCTTCCCGCTCACCTGCGACTACGAGGAGAAGCTGTACGCGGTCGGCAAGATCCCCGGCGCGTTCCTGCGCCGCGAGGGCCGGCCCAGCGAGCAGGCGATCCTGACGTCGCGACTGACCGACCGGCCCATACGGCCGCTGTTCCCCGAGGGGTTCCGCAACGACGTGCAGGTCGTGTCGACAGTGCTGTCGGTGGACCAGGAGTCGGACCCGGCGATCCTCTCGATCAACGGGGCCTCCGCGGCCCTGACCATCTCTGAGATCCCGTTCCAGGGCCCGATCGGCGCGGTCAGGATGGGCTACATCGACGGCAAGCTCGTGGTCAACCCGAAGCTGCCCGACATGGAGCGCTCGGACCTGGACCTCGTCGTCGCCGGCACGCGCGACGCGATCCTGATGGTCGAGGCCGGCGCCAAGGGCGTCACCGAGCAGGTCGTGGTCGAGGCGCTGGAGCTGGCGCACGAGGCCATCGCCAGCATCTGCGAGTCGCTGCTCGAGCTGCGCGCCGCGGCCGGCAAGCCGAAGATCGAGTTCACCCCGCCGGAGTACGACCCGGAGATCGTCGCGGCGGTGGAGCAGCAGATCGCCGGCCGCCTGGACGAGGCCGCGTACGGCCCCGACAAGGCCGAGCGCGAGGCCCGCATCTCGGCGCTCAAGAAGGAGGTCAAGGCGGCCCTGCTCGAGCGGTGGCCGGAGTCGGGCGACACGATCAGCTCGGTCTTCGAGAAGAAGCTGAAGGACCGCGTCCGGCAGCGCGTCATCGAGGAGGGCGTTCGCGTCGACCGGCGCGGGCTGAAGGACGTCCGGTCGATCGAGGTGCAGGTCGGCGTCCTGCCCCGCACGCACGGCTCGGGCATGTTCCGGCGCGGCCAGACGCAGGCGCTCACCATCCTCACGCTGGGCACCGTCGGCGACGCCCAGCGCCTCGACGGCCTCGGCCTCGAGGAGTACAAGCGCTACATGCACCACTACAACATGCCGCCGTTCTCGACGGGCGAGGCCAAGCCGCTGCGCAGCCCCGGCCGCCGCGAGATCGGGCATGGGGCGCTCGCCGAGCGGGCGCTGGTGCCGGTGATCCCACCGGTGGACGACTGGCCGTACACGATGCGGCTGGTGTCGGAGATCCTCTCCTCCAACGGCTCGACGTCGATGGCGTCGGTGTGCGGCTCCACGCTCGCGCTGATGGACGCCGGGGTTCCGATCATCAAGCCGGTGGCCGGCATCGCCATGGGCCTGGTGACGCGTGAGGGACGCTACGCGATCCTGACCGACATCCAGGGCGTCGAGGACGCGCTCGGCGACATGGACTTCAAGGTCGCGGGGACGGCGGACGGCATCACGGCCCTGCAGATGGACATCAAGATCAAGGGCCTGCCCCGCGAGGTGATGGCGCAGGCGCTCGAGCAGGCGCGCGAGGCGCGGCTGCACGTGCTCGGCAAGATGCTCGAGGTCATCCCCACGCCGCGCAAGGAGATGAGCCCGTACTCGCCGCGGATCACCACGATCCAGATCAACCCTGACAAGATCCGCGACGTCATCGGCCCCGGAGGCAAGGTGATCCGCAAGATCGTCGAGGAGACCGGCGCCC
Source organism: Candidatus Dormiibacterota bacterium (assembly GCA_036500885.1). Lineage (GTDB taxonomy): Bacteria > Chloroflexota > Dormibacteria > Dormibacterales > Dormibacteraceae > CF-161. Next base: position 3,910 of record DASYBH010000128.1, on the reverse strand, counting down.
AGATCGACGTGGAGGACGACGGCAAGATCTTCATCGCCTCGACCGACCAGACGAGCGCGAAGAAGGCGATCGACTGGATCAAGAGCCTGACCGACGAGGTCGAGGTGGGCCGGATCTACAAGGGCAAGGTCGTGCGCATCATGCCGTTCGGCGCCTTCGTCGAGGTCCTGCCGAACCAGGACGGCCTCGTGCACATCTCGCGACTGACCGACCATCGCGTCGAGCGCGTCGAGGAGGTCGTCAACGTCGGCGACGAGATCATGGTCAAGGCGGTCGAGATCGACAGCCAGGGCCGGCTCAACCTGAGCCGGCAGGAGGCGATCGCGGAGCTGAGCGCACGCGGCGAGCAGATCGAGGAGCAGATCGACATGGACGCCGTCGCGGCGGCGCTGACCCTGCCTCCGCCGGCCCCCCGCGAGCCCCGCGACCGAAACGGCGGCGGCGGCGGCGGCTTCCGCGGTGGTCGTGGAGGTGGCGACCGCGGCCGCGGTCCCGGCGCCGGCCGGGGCGGCGAGCGGACCCGCCACGAGTAGCCCGAACGAGGTCCGCTGACCACGGCCGGCGGAGCCCCTGGCTCCGCCGGCCGTCCCTCGCAATCGTCCTGGACAAGAGAGAGGGTGGCCGTAAACGAGGGCTTTGCCCAAGTGTGTGAGTCGCTCCTCCCAAGGTCACGCCCGGCCTTCAGACCCGAAGGGCTGAGCCGAAGGCTCCCCAAACGTCCCGGACAAGAGGGGGGGTTTTGGAAGGGGGGACGTGTCCCCCCTTGCTCATCTCAGGCCGTCGGGGAGAAAGTCCTCGACCTGCCGGACGAAGCTGACGACCTCGATCGGCTTGGGGATGTAGCCGGTGAAGCCCTGGCTCATGATGTCCTCCGCGGCGGCCGCGGTTGCGTGAGCGGTCACCGCGACCCTGGGGATCGCGACCAGCCGGGGGTCGTCGATGAGCGCCAGGCAGAGCTGCGCGCCGTCCATGCCGCTCATCCGCAGGTCCGTCAGGATGAGGTCGGGCAGCTCGCGCGAGGCCACGCCCAGACCCTCCCGCCCGTCCCGGGCCAGGAGGACGACGTGGCCGGACCGCTCGAGCAGGTAGCGGGCGAGCTGGAGGCTGATCTCCGTGTCGTCGATCAGGAGGATGCGCGCGGGCACGTGATCACCGCACCTCCCCCCTCGTCAGCCGCGGGGTCAGGGGGGGCAAATCGTCCTCCTCATGCGCGCCGGGCCCGCGCAGGGCAGCTCCAGGCTGAAGCGGCTGCCGGCGCCCGGCTCGCTCTCGAACGTGATCGTCCCGCCCAGGTGGTCGGCGAGACGGCGGGAGATATGGAGGCCCAGTCCGGTGCCCTCGACGGTCGCGGCGCCGGGCTGCCCGACCCGCACGAAGGCGAGGAAGAGCCGCTGCTGCTCCTCCCGCGGGATCCCGATGCCGCTGTCGATGACGTCGAAGGTGGCCGCCGGCGCCCCGTGCCGCTCACGGCTGCCGACGGCGATGCGCACGCCGCCGCGCTCGGTGAACTTGATGGCGTTGCTGACCAGGTTGATCAGGATCTGGGTCAGCGCGCGCCGGTCGACGACGGCGACGAGGTCGTCGTCCACGCAGTCGACCCGCAACGCGAGCCCCTTGTCACGGGCGAGCGGCGCCAGTGCGGCGGCCACCTCGTCGGCGACCTCGCGGCAGGAGGCGGGCTGGAAGTCGCCCTCCCATGAGCCCTGCTCGATCATGGCCAGGTCGAGCAGGTCGTTGATGATGGACAGCAGGTGCCTGGCGGAGTACTGGATGATTCGCAGCTGGCCGCGCTGCTCGTCGTTGAGACGGCCCGGCTGCTCGGAGAGCAGGATGTCGGTGAAGCCCAGTATGCCGTTGAGAGGCGTCCGCAGCTCGTGGCTCGTGCTGGCGAGGAAGCTGTCCTTGCCGCGGTTCGCCAGCTCCAGCTCGACGTTCGCCGCCCTGAGCGCCTGCTCGAGCCGCTTGCGCTCCGTCATGTCCCTGGCGGTGACGATCAGCCCGGCGGCCCCTCCGTGACGGTCGCGGAGGATCGCCGCGTTGCAGTCGATCGTCGTCTGACGGCCGGTCGTGTGCGTGATCGTCAGCTCGGCGTCGCTGACCGCCCCGTCGCGCAGCGTGGCCTGGACCACCTGGTCGGCGGCGCCCGGCTCCGCGAAGAGGGCGGCGAACGGGGTCCCGATGAGCTCGCCGCGGCTCCGACCGGTCAGCGCCTCCATCTGCCGGTTGAGATCCGTGATCCCGCCGGCATCGTCGGTCGTGACCAGCATGTCGCGACTCGACTCGATCAGGGATCGAGCCCGATCGATCGCGTCGCGCAGCTGTCGCTCCAGCTCCTGCTGGTCGGTGGATTCGCGCACGGAGACGAGGACCTCGGCCTCGCCACCCGGGAGCACCACGGCGTTGAGGGAGACGGGCAGCCGGCGTCCGCCGGAGTCGACCAGGGTGAGGGCGTAGTCCGTGATCCGGCCCATGGCGACGGTGAGATCGATCGCTTTGGCCGCCTGCTCGCGCTCGGCGAAGCAGTCGGCGAAGCCCGAGCCGGCCACCAGCGGCGGCGCTCGACCGAGCATCCGGCACATCGTCTGGTTGGCATCGAGGACCTGGCCGAGCGGCCCGACGTGGACCAGGCCGTCGGCCGACGCGTCGAGCATGCGGCGCGCCCTCAGCTCCCGGTCCGCCGCCTGCGCGGACGCGTCCATGGAGCCTCCGGAGGAGGGGATCACGGCTCTCCGCGGTCGACGTAGCGCGCGGCCAGCAGCAGCCCGTCGTCCAGCCCGCTGGTCCACCCGGTGACGGCGCGCTTCGCGATGCTCTCCACGTCGCCCCTCATGCCCATCTCCCAGCGGAAGCGGACGTCGACGCCGTCGGTCGCCATGAGCAGGACGTCTCCGCCGGCGAGGCGGACGTGCCCGCCGCCCATGCGGGGCGCCCTCATGCCGAGGATGCCCGGCCCCGCCGCGAGGTCGATCGCGGACGCCCCGCCGGCCGGCACCACCATGGACTCCACGTTGCCGACGCCGGCCCACGAGAGCGAGCCGGACGGGTCGATCTCGGCGACCGTCGCGACCGCCCCGCGCGTGCGGGTCAGCGCCCGGTGGCAGGCGGCGATCAGCTCGCGAGCGCCGCCGTGGGCGCCGGCCGAGACCACCGCGGCGACGGCGGCCTCCGCCGCCAGAGCGGCCTCGCTGCCGTGTCCGAGACCATCGACGACGCCGAGCACGGCCCGCTCGCCCAGCACAGCGGCGAGGTGGCGGTCGCCGGAGACCGGGCCTCGTCCCGCCGCGGTCCACGCCGCGGCCCACCGCACGAAGGCCCGCCCGCCGGCCAGGGTGATCTCGCCCCGCTCGGAGCTCAGGTCAACCGTTCCTCGGTCAGGGGACATACGAGACGCCATGCCGAGGACCGCCGGTGTCGAGGGCGGTCGAGATGCCACCGAGGTCGATGGTCGGCGCCTCCGCCATGTGCGAGGCTCTGCTCTGCCGCTGTCCCGGCGGGACGGCATCCCGCCGCCCAGCCGCCGCCGGCCTCATCTTCTTCCGCACGCCATCGCATCCCCTTCCTGCACGCTGGGACGCGGTGCCGGGGCACGCGCTCATACGACGTCAGCGGCCGGCTCTGTCCATCCCGAATCGAGAATGATCGTCGGCGCGGCTGGTTCGGCTAGTCAAATCCTGATCGCGGAGCGCGGAGCGCGCCGTCAGCCCGCCTCGGTGATCGGTCCGGCCCTAAGCAGGTGGCCACAAGTTCTGTCCGGAACCGATCTGGGGCGCCCGCGATCTGTCCGAGTGAGTTGAAGCACGGAGCCACGAAGAGCACGGAGACGCACGGAGGGGTCGGCAACATGTTCCGCGGTGAGCGCCCAGAGCGCACAGGCGTGGTCTGGGCTGGGAGCGTCGGGAGCCGCACCGTA
>DASYBH010000127.1:0-15470 GCA_036500885.1 Candidatus Dormiibacterota bacterium | reverse complement strand
GCATCTCCCGGCGCACGAACTCCGCGATGCCCTCCGGGTCGGCCTGCTGGCGCCGGTGCCAGGACCCGCCCTCGAACAGGATCGAGCCGGGCGCGACGCAGTTGACCGTGACGCCGTCGGCCGCCACCTCGCGGCCGAGCGACGTGACGAAGCTGATCTCCGCCGCCTTGGCGGCGTTGTAGGCGGGCGCCCCGCCGGCCTCGCGGCCGAACAGCGAGGAGACCACCACGATCCGGCCCCAGCGGGCGCGGCGCATGGCCGGCAGCGCCAGCAGGCTGAGCCTGGCGGCCGGGTAGAGGTTGCCGGCCATCGCCGTCTGCAGCTCGGGCACCCCGGTGTCCTTCCAGCTGCTGCCGGCACGGAGGCCGAGGTTGTTGACCAGGACGTGGACGTCCCCGGCCGCGGCCATCGCGGCGCGGCAGCCCTCCTCGGTCGTCAGGTCGGCGACCACCGGAACACCGCCGAGCTGCGCGGCCACGCGCCGCACGTCCTCCTCCGTGCGGGCGACGACGGCGACCCGGGCGCCCTCTGCCGCCAGGGCGCCGGCGATGGCCCGTCCGATGCCCCTGGTGGCGCCGCTGACCAGGGCGGTCACGCCCCCGAGGCCGAAGTCCACGACGTCAATCGTAGGGCGGCCCTAGACTGGGCTGCGGTGTCCACGATCCCGCCAGGCCTGTCGGCGATGGTCAACCAGGGGACGCCGGTCACGCCGCGGCAGGCCGCGACCGGGGACGTCCTGGTCCTGGTCAACAACCTCGGCCTCCGCGCCGGCAGCAGCTGGCAGGACACGGGGGTGCCGGAGCTGCAGGCGGCGTTGGCCGGCAACCTCTACCCCGCGGTCCGGCTCAGCCTGCTGGCGCTGCCGGCCATGCGCCGCTCGGGATGGGGACGGGTGGTCGTCATCTCCTCGCTGTTCGGCCGCGAGGCGGGCGGCGCGCCCGCCTACAACGCGGCGAAGGCGGCCGAGATCAGCTTCGTCACCTCGCTCGCGCGCGACGTGGGGTCCGACGGCGTGACGGTCAACTCCGTGGCGCCGGGCTCCATCCTCTTCGAGGGTGGCTCGTGGGACCGGCGCCGGCAGGCGGACCCGGAGGGCATCGCCGAGTTCGTCCGGCGCGAGCTGCCGCTGGGCCGGTTCGGCACTCCCGACGAGGTCGCCAGCGCCGTCGCGTTCCTGTGCTCCAGACCGGCCAGCCTGGTCAACGGCGCCTGCCTGGCGGTCGACGGAGGGCAGTCGCGCAGCAACATCTGAGGGTTTCGAAGGAGAGGGAGCTGGACATGAGCGGATTCACCACCCGGCCCGAGCTGCGAGGCACGTTCGGCATGATCGCCTCGACGCACTGGCTGGGCAGCGCCGCCGGCATGGCGGTGCTGGAGCGCGGGGGGAACGCCTTCGACGCGGCAGTCGCCGCCGCGTTCACCCTGCAGGTCGTCGAGCCGCATCTGAACGGCCCAGGCGGCGACATGCCGGCCATCGTCTACAGCGCCGAGCGCGACAGGGTCCAGGTCATCTGCGGGCAGGGCCCGGCCCCCGCGGGCGCCACGATCGAACGCTTCCACTCGCTCGGCCTGGACATGGTGCCGGGCACCGGGCTCCTGGCGCCCTGCGTGCCGGGCGCGTTCGGCGGCTGGCTGCTGATGCTCGCCGAGTTCGGCACCTGGCGCCTCCGCGACGTGCTGGCGTTCGCGATCCACTATGCGGAGCGCGGCTTCCCGATCGTTCCGCGCATCGCTCAGGCGATCGCCGGCGTGGAGACGCTCTTCCGCGACGAGTGGACGGAGTCCGCGCGGATCTGGCTCGCCGGCGGTGGCACGCCGGAGCCGGGCAGCCTGTTTCGGAACCCGGCCCTGGCCGCGACCTATCGCCGGCTGCTGACAGAGGCCGAGGCGGCCGGAAGCGATCGCGAGGCGCAGATCGAGGCCGCCCGCGCCGCCTGGTACGAGGGCTTCGTGGCGGAGGCCATCGATGGCTACCTTCGCAGAGCCGAGGCGCTGGACGTGACGGGCGGACGGCACGGTGGGCTGCTGCGTGGCGCCGACATGGCCGCATGGCGGGCGACCGTCGACGAGCCGGCCTCGTTCGAGTACGGCGGATGGCGGGTGCACAAGACTCGGGCCTGGGGCCAGGGCCCCGTGCTGCTGCAGCAGCTCGCGCTTCTCTCCGGCTTCGACCTGCGGGCCATGGGGCCCGGCAGCCCGGACTTCATCCACACGGTCGTCGAGTGCGCCAAGCTCGCGTTCGCCGATCGCGAGGCGTGGTACGGCGACCCCGCGTTCGCCGCCGAGCTCACCGCCGAGCTGCTCGATCCGGCCTACACGGACCGGCGCCGCGCCCTGGTCGCCGAGACCGCCTCCCGTGAGCTGCGGCCCGGCTCGCCCGGAGGTCGCCACCCGCACGTGCCGAAGCCGGGCTCGCCGCCCGCGTACGACCACGCCAGCGGGCTCGGCGATCCCACGACGGCCGCACCGGTGCCCGGCGACACGTGTCACGTGGACGTCGTCGACCGCTGGGGCAACCTGGTCTCGGCAACGCCGAGCGGCGGCTGGCTCCAGAGCTCACCGGCGGTCCCCGGCCTGGGCTTCTGCCTCGGCACGCGAGCGCAGATCTTCACCCTGGAGGCGGGTCACCCCAACGCGCTCGCACCCGGCAAGCGTCCGCGCACCACGCTGAGCCCCAGCCTGGCCGAACGCTCGGACGGACTGAGGCTGGCGTTCGGAACGCCGGGCGCCGACCAGCAGGACCAGTGGTCGCTGAATTTCTTCGTCGCGCTGGCCAACGGCGACTCGAACCTGCAGGAGACCATCGACGCGCCGATGTTCCACACCAATCACTTCCCGCGCTCGTTCTACCCGCACCATGCGTTTCCCGGGACGGTGGTCATCGAGGATCGCGTGGGGGAGGGGGTGGTGGCCGAGCTGCGGCGCCGGGGCCACGAGGTGGAGGTCCAGCCCGGCTGGTCGCAGGGCCGCCTGTCGGCGGTTGCCAGCGATCCCGCCGCGGGTCAGCTCAGAGCCGCGGCCAACCCGCGCGGAATGCAGGGATACGCCGTGGGCCGCTGAGCCCCGGCTCACCAATCCCGGTCCTGGCCTTCTGACCTGGCTGCCGGCGTCACGCTGCGGCCACCCGGCCTCGGGAGGTCGGGCCGCCGCAATCGGCTCAGCCCACCGTGACCGGGATCACCTGCTCCCCGGTCCGCGTGTGGATCGTGAGCTGGTAGGCGCCATCCGCCCCGCGCAGCCAGATCGCCTGCACCCTCGTCGTCTGGGCGGTGGTGGCGTTGAGCTGCTGCTTGGGCACCGTGACGCTCGCTCCCTCGAACAGCACGGGCGCGCTGGCGCCGCCGGGGCCCACGAGCGTCAGGGGACGGTACACCGACGGCCCGCTGACCTGGTCGACGGTCGCGCCGTGAACGATGGCGACGACCTCGATTGCGTTTGGCGTCTCCTCGATCGTGGTTAGCTGCCACGTCCAGCCTCCCACCGTCACCGGCGCCGGAACAGCCAGCGCCTTCCCGGCGCCGACCCGGACCGTGGCCTGGAACGTCCAGCGAGCGGTGGGTGACATCGGTCCTGACGCCCCCTGCGGGTACTGCTGCAGGTCCAGGGTCGCCTGGGCGGTGCCGTCGGGGCCGGCATGGAGCGGAGCGTTCAGGGAGAAGAACCTGTCGGTTGGGCCGGCCGGTGCACTGGAGGTAGACGCGTTGACAACGCCCTGCTGGTCGCCGACCGAGAAATCGGTCACCCCGCCGCCGGGCAGGCCGTGGACCAGGAACACCGTCCGCACCGAGTCCGAGTAGACGCCGAACAGCTCGACGGTCTGGCCTCCGCTGTCCGCCGTGACGTGGAGGGGCTGGATCAGCTGGGCCACGTTCTCCAGGTGCGCCGACGCCGGTTCCTGCCGGGGAACGGGCGGGGTCGGGACCGGGGTGGCGGTCGGCCTGGCCAGCGGAGGGGCGCCCGCGCCCAGTACCGCCTCGTTCCGGGCGCCCGGCACCGGCAGCCGGTGTCCGGCCGCCAGCAGGCCCACCACGAGGGTGGCGGCGAGCAGGCCGGCGGCCAGCGCCGCCGGCCTGCGCCAGCGGGGCACCGGCTCGCCCCGGTTGGCCAGGATCCGCGCCTCCAGCGCCGCGTCCGGCTCGGGTGCCTCCTCCAGCAGCGCGGCGCGCAGCCGCGGCAGCTCATCGCCCATCGTTGACCTCCTTGACCACGAGGTGCGGGCGCAGCCGGCGCAGCGCCCGGTGGATTCGGGAACGGGCGGCTCCCCGGCGCACCCCGAGGGCGGCGGCCACCGCCTCGACCTCCAGGCCGAGCCCGTAGCGGAGCAGCAGTGCGGCACGCTCCTCGGGCCGCAGCGCGCGCAGCGCCCGGCGCAGGTCCTCGGACTGGGCCAGACGGTCCTCGGTGGGCTCCGACTGGGTCGCGAGCGGCGGCAGGTCATGGCGCAGGACGCGAATCCAGCGGCCACGCAGCCAGTTCCGGCACTCGTTGGCGACGATGGCCAGGAACCAGGGTCGGAGCCGCTCGGCGCCCCCACGCAGCTGGGCCCGCGCCCGCCACGCCCGCAGCGCGGCCTCCTGCACGCAGTCCTCGGCCTGGCTCGGGTCGCGGACCATGACGAGCGCGAGCCGGTAGGCGGGTGAGATGAGCGGCTGGAGGAGCGTTTCGAAGGCGAGCCGGTCGCCCTCCCGGGCCTCCTCGACGAGCGCCTCGTCAGTGGTCGGCAGCACGTGCATCTCTCCATATGACGGTGCTCGACGGCGATTCGTCTCCCGGCCGGCCGGCTTCGTGCGAGGACCCGGCACCGGGGTCCGCGCTCAACGTTCCAGCAACTCGGACGAGACCGCCGAGGCCGGGACGCTCGCCTCCAGCGCCCGCCGCCGTCCGAGGCCAGGAGGCCCGCGGTCGCGCTCGGAGTAGCAGCACCCGCGGAGTGAGCATGGCAGCACTCATCCCCACCCCCACCCTCCCATGGGGGGCGGGCCCAGAGTACGGCCGAGCGTGATCGCGGTCAACTCATGCCGTTAACGCCTGCTGGATTCGTATTCGGACAGCTTCGACCCGAGGGGTTCGCGGACGGTTCGCGTCGAAGACCACCTACCGCTCGGGGAATGTTCGAACCCAGGCTCCGGTGTGGCGCCTGGACCTACCCACCTGCTCCGCGGCACGCGGGTCTGGTGCTACGGCACGGGTTGGTTGGTGTGAACGCGGCCCTCGCCGGAGTCCTCGCCGGTCTCCAGCTCGATCAGCCGGCCCCGGAGCTCGATCCAGCGCACCTGGCACGACGGATCCGCCGCGCGGCCCCGGAAGACGACGCCCTCCGCCTCGAGACGGGCTCGGCGGCGCAGGGCGCTCGCCTCGTCGCCCTTCCCGCTGACGACGACGCCGCCGCTTCCCAGCACCCGATGGGCGTTGGCGAACTCCGGGTGCGAGGCGGCCAGCCGAGCCGCCAGCCTGGCCGCCACACCCCCGCCGGTCGCTGCCGCACCCAGGTCGCCGTATGTCGTCCACTCCCCGTGGAGGACCAGCCGGCTGGCGAGCAGCACCCGGCGAGCGACCGCGCCGGGCTCAGCCGGCGCGCTACCCGTCGTAGAACGGGTTGTGGACCGTGACCCCGGCCTGGTACCTGCCACCCACGCGGGTGAAGTCGACCCATGCCCGGCCGGACACCGTGCAGGAGACCGTCTCGGCCTGCTGGTGCGCCACCGGTTGGATCGGGGCCGAGCAGTGGCCGAGGTCGCTGCCGTCCTCCCTGGTCAGCTGGATCTCGGCGCTGGGGCTGCCCACCTGCGGGCCGCGCTGATTGGTCACGGTGACGCTCACCGTGCACGTGGACCCGACGTCACAGTCCCTGCCGCGGCCCAGCGAGCCGCCGTCGGCCGTGTACTGGGCGGGCAGGGTGGAGGGGTCGTTGGTGTCCACGACCGGACTCGGCGCCTGCACGCTCAGGCCGGCTGGATAGTCGAGGTCGATGCGCACGTCAGTGATCCCGTCCGCCGTCCGGTAGCTCGGGCTGGACACGAGCCGAAGGAAGCGCACCGGCGCCGCCGTGCTCACGTACAGGTCGCCGTTCTTGTCGCTCAGCGCCACGGCGGGCACCCCGCCGATCCGCGTCGGCTGCCCCCGGTGCGTGAAGGTCAGTCCCGGTCGTGCCACGTCCAGCAGCGAGAGCGAACGGCTCAGCGACGACGTCGAGACCTCGGTGAGCAGATCCGAGCTGGTCACCCACCTGCCGGCGAAGAACGTGGCCAGCCTGCCCTTCGACGACCAGTAGTCCTGGCCGGCCAGGACGTATGCGCGACCGCCGGCGTAGCGGTACTCCAGCTTTCTGGCGTCCGCGACCACCGTGCCCTGGCCGTCGCCGTCCCTGGTCACCGTGATATCGATCTGCCACTCGTGGCCGTCGCGGCTGAACACGCCCTTCTCGTGGACGGCTGCCGCCCTCGTATGGACCGCGAGCGCCGCCGCGAGATCCTGCTGCGTCGCCTGCGCGCCGAGGTCCAGCGGCCCATGGCCGTTCAGGCCCAGGAGGACCAGCACCGCGATGACCAGGCCCAGCACGACCCGCGCTCAGCGGCCTGCGATCAGCGGCCCGGCCCCCATGACGCCGGCGCCCTGGATCACAAAGGGGACGATGCCGAGAGCCACCGCGAGCACCGCCGACACCGTGACCGCGACCATGGGGCCGCGCGGCCGGTCCACCTCGGGCACCTCGGCCAGCGGGGTGTACACATGCACCACCACGCGCAGGTAGTACGCGACCGACAGCACGCTGGTGAGCACGGCGATCACCACCAGCCACGTCCACCCGGACGACACGCCCGCCGTGAACAGGAACAGCTTCCCGAAGAAGCCGACCAGGGGCGGGAAGCCGGCGAGGGAGAGCATGAACACCGTCATCAGCAGCCCGAGCCACCGGTGCCGGAAGCCCAGCCCATCCAGGTCCTCCAGCCGGTCCCGCTCTCCGTCAGGTGTGACGAGCACGGTGAGGATCGCGAACGCGCCGAAGTTCATGAACAGGTAGGCGAACAGGTAGAACAGGACGGCGCTGATGCCGCTGTTGCCACCGGCGAGCACGCCGACCAGCATGTAGCCGCCCTGGGCCACGCCCGAGTAGGCGAGCAGTCGCTTGACGCTCGTCTGGGCGATCGCCATCAGGTTGCCGACGATCATGCTGGCGGCGGCCACGAACGCCAGCAGCGCCTGCCACTCGCCGCCCACGCCGGGCAGCGCGTAGTCGAAGACCCGCAGGATCATCGCGAAGGCGGCCGCCTTGGTCCCCACCGACATGAACGCCGTCACCGGCAGCGGTGCGCCCTGGTACACGTCGGGCGTCCACTGGTGGAACGGGGCGCCGGAGATCTTGAACGCGAAGCCGACGCCCATCAGCACCACGCCGATCAGCAGCAGCGGGTTGGACGCCTGGTCCGGCCCGATCCGCCTGGCGATCTCGGGCAGCAGCGTCGTGCCCGACGCGCCGTACACCAGCGCCATCCCGAACAGCACGAAGGCGCTGGCGAAACCGCCGACCAGCAGGTACTTGGCGGCGGCCTCCTGGGACATCGTGTCGCGGCGGGCGAACCCGCAGGCCACGTAGAGCGCGATCGAGAGCGTCTCCAGGCCCAGGAACACGGTCACGAGCGACGTGGCCGCGCCCAGCACCATCATTCCGATCACGGCGGCGAGGGTCAGCACGTGGAACTCGGACTCGAGGAAGTCGCGCCGCCGAACGTAGGCGTGAGACACGATCACTGTCAGGATGCCGAGGACGCTGAACAGCACCTCGAAATAGATCGCGAAGCTGTCGCCCGTGGCGAAGCCCGAGTACGCGCTGTGGCCACCGCCCTGCGACCACCGCAGGCCGGCCAGGGCGAGCGCCACCACCAGCCCGACCACCGAGATGACGGCCACGGCGGACCCGCGACGGCGCGGTGGGAGCAGCAGGTCGACCACCATCGCGACCAGCAGCGTCGCCGTCACGGCGGTGATCGGCGCGACCTGCCACAGGTCGCTGCCGGCCTGGCCGAACGTGTAGCTGACCGTGGGCGTGACGGCGAGAAAGGTCGCGATCATCGCCAGGGCACCGGGAGCGGATATCCGAGTGAGTTCATGGCTTGTGTGAGCAGGTAAGGATAGAGGCCGAGCAGGCCCATCAGCACGAGCAGGGGCACCAGCAGCGCCAGCTCGCCGCCGGCGAGGTCCGTGCGGGCCACCGTCGCGGTCTCGGCCGCGGGGTGGGCGCCGTGGTGACCGTGGTCACCGGGCGGCGGCAGCTGTTCGCCAGGCGCCGCGTACATGAGTCCCTGGTAGAGCCGCAGCATGTAGACCGGCGCCAGCAGCAGGCCCAGGCAGCCGGCGACCGCCAGCCAGGGCGAGAACTGCCACGCCCCCAGCAGCGTCATGAACTCGCCCGCGAAGCTGTTGAGCAGCGGCAGGCCGAGCGCGGCGAGCGTGACCACCATGAAGACGCCCGCCAGGACCGGCATCCGCGGCGCCAGGTCCTTCATCCGCGTGCGGTCCCGCGTTCCGGTCCGGACCGCGATCCAGCCGACCAGGAGGAAGAGCGCCGGCACGATGATCCCGTGGTTGACCATCTGCAGCACCGCGCCCTGCTGACCCTGCTGGTTGAAGGCGAAGATGCCGAGCACGATGAAGCCCATGTGGCTGACGCTGGAGTAGGCGATCAGCAGCTTCATGTCCCGCTGGGCGATCGCCATGAACGCGCCCCAGGCGATGCCCAGCACGGCCAGTATCGGGACGACCGCGTTCCAGTCCCACCAGAGGACCGGGTGGGGCATGAGCGGCACCAGGATGCGAAGCATGGCGTACGCGCCGGTCTTGCCCATCACGCCGGCGAAGGTGACCAGCAGCGGCACCGGCGCCGCCGCGTACGCGTCCCGCAGCCAGCCGTGGAACGGGAACAGCGGCACCTTGATCGCGAAGGCGAGCCCGAACAGGAAGAACAGGCCGAACTGGATCCCCGGCGATGGCGGCTGCTTGGCCAGCGTTGCCAGGTCGAACGTGTGGGCGCCGCCACCCGCGTAGACGTACTCGCCGATGACCGCGACCAGCGCCAGCAGCGAGCCGACCAGCGTGTACAGGACGAACTTGGTCGCCGCCTGGTTGGCGCGGTCCCCCTCGCCCCACTGCCAGAGCAGGAAGTAGGCGGGGATCAGCTGCGCCTCCCAGAAGACGTAGAACAGCAGCAGGTCGGCGGCCAGGAAGACGCCGGCCATGCCGCCCTCCAGCAGCAGGATCAGCGCGATGAATCCGCCGCGGCGGGCGACCCGGTCGCCGGCCGCCAGGATGGCGACGACCGTCAGCAGGGCGTTGAGGAGGACCAGCCACAGGCTGATCCCGTCCAGGCCCAGGTGATAGGCGATGGAGTAGTCCCTGATCCAGGGCACGTACTCCTCGTACTGGTAGCCCTGGTGGCCGGACTGGAACGCCACGGCGGCCGCCAGGGCGAGCACGAGCGTCACCAGCGCCGTCGCCAGCCCGACGGGACGAGCGAGGCGGCGGGGCAGCACCACCCCGACCAGCAGGGCGCCGACGACGGGGACGAGCCAGAGCGCGGTCAGCATCAGCCCGCCGTCCTCGCGAGCAGGATCACGGCCAGGCCGAGCAGCGCGCCGCCCACGAACACCAGGACGTACGTGCGGAAGTAGCCGCTCTGCGTCAGCGACAGGGTGCCGGCGCCCGCCTCCGCGACCGCCGCCACCCCCGTGGGTGCGCCGTCGATCACCGGCTCCTCGAGGAAGCGATCGCCGACGTTCGCGACGCCGTCCATGGTCCGCACGAACACCGCGTCATAGATCTCGTCGAAGTAGTACTTCCGCTCGAGCAGCCGCTGCAGCCACGGCACCGCCGCCGACCACGGGCGCCAGACGCGGCTGACGTAGAAGTTGTACGCGGCCAGGAAGGCCACCCCGCCGAGCAGGAGCGTGGCCGCCGTCGGGATCCACTCCAGGCCGCGCGGCGACCAGGGGAGGGGACCGACGACGGGGGACAGGAAGTCCTCGACCTGGCGCCAGGGGATGTCGAACCCGGCGTTGACCTGCAGGGCCCCGCCGATGCACGTGAGCACCGTCAGGATCACGACCGGCACGAGCATGACGGGCGGCGCCTCGTGCGGATGCTCGACCGGGCGGTCCCTGGCGGGCTCGCCCCAGAAGGCGATCCACCACATGCGGCCGGTGTAGAAGCCCGTCAGGACGGCGGTCAGGAAGCCGACGGCCCACATCACCTGCGGGAAGCCGCCCTGGTCGGGCTTGCTGAAGGCGTCGCCGAGGATGAGCTCCTTGGAGAAGAAGCCCACCAGGGGGAAGATGCCGACCAGCGCCAGCGACCCGATCAGGAAGCAGATCGAGGTGGGGCGCAGCTGTTTCCAGAGGCCGCCGTAGCGGCGCATGTCCTGCTCGTCGTTCATCGCGTGGATCACGTTCCCGGCGCCCAGGAAGAGCAGGGCCTTGAAGAAGGCATGGGCCAGCAGGTGGTAGAAGCCGGCCGCGTAGGCGCCCAGTCCCACGCCGAGGAACATGTACCCGATCTGGCTCATCGTGGAGTAGGCCAGCACCCGCTTGATGTCCGTCTGGACGATGCCGATCGTCGCCGCGACGAGCGCCGTCACGGCCCCGATCAGAGCGGCCGTGCTGTGCGCCCAGAAGGCCAGGTCGAAGATGGGGTGCATCCGTCCGATCAGGTAGACGCCCGCGGTCACCATGGTCGCCGCGTGGATCAGGGCCGACACCGGCGTCGGGCCCTCCATGGCGTCCGGCAGCCACGTGTGGAGCGGCAGCTGGGCCGACTTCGCGATGCCGCCGACCAGCAGGAGGAAGCCGATCACCTCCACCCAGGGGTCGTCGGCCCTGGGCAGCGCCCCGAACACGCCCGCATACGTCGTCTGGTGGTACTGCGCGAAGATGGCGAACGCGGCCAGGACCAGGGCGATGTCGCCGACCACGTTCATCACGAACGCCTTGCGGGCGGCCGCCACCGCGCTGTACCGCCAGTAGTAGAAGCCGATCAGCAGGTAGGAGCTGAGGCCGACCATCGCCCAGCCCATGATCAGGAACACGAAGTTGCCCGCCAGGACCAGCAGCAGCATCGAGAAGATGAAGAGGTCCATGTAGCAGAAGAAGCGGGCGTAGCTGGCGTCGTTCTCGTGGTCCATGTAGCCGACCGCGTACGTGACGATCAGGCCGCCGACGCCGGTCACGACCAGGCACATGAACACCGACAGCCGGTCGACCAGCAGGTTGGCCGGCAGGCTGAACGCGCCGCTCCTGATCCACGTCCAGTACGAGAAGTCGTGGGGGCCCCCGCTCTGGAGCGAGTCCACGAAGAGCACCAGCGTGCAGAGAAACCCGAGCCACACGACGCCGGGGCCGAGCAGTCGGACGACCCGGCGCGAGATGCTGAGAGCGCTCAGCGCGAGGATCAGAGCCCCGGCGGCGGGCAGCAGCAGGAGGGCGAGTGCGACGGCTTGCAGCGCCACGAACCTAGCCTCTGAGCTCGCTGAGCTGGTCGACGTCGTCCACGTCGCGGACGCGGAAGATGTCGACCAGGATGGCGAGGCCGACAACGGCCTCCGCCGCGGCCACCGTCATCGTCATCAGGGTGAAGAGCTGGCCCTCCAGGTTGTGCAGCTGGGCCGCGAACATGATCAGCGTCAGGTTGGCGGCGTTGAGCATGAGCTCGATGCAGACCAGGATGACGATCGGGTTGCGCCGGATCAGCACGCCGACCGCGCCCAGCACGAACAGCACGACGGCCAGCCCCAGCACCAGCCTTGCGTCCAGGGTGCCGGAGCCGACCTGGATCTGCCCGTAGTCAGGCACTACGATCCTCCTCCTCTTCTCGACGGTGGACCTCGCTCGCCGTCCGCCCGCCGCGGCTGAGGTAGATGGCGCCAACCGCCGCCACCAGCAGCAGGATCGAGGTCAGCTCGAACGGATACAGGTACGTGGTGAAGAGCCCGGTGCCGATCTGCTCGACGGTGCCGAGCGTGTCGATGGCGACGTTGGCCTCCGGGGCGCGGAACCCGACGCCCTGGAGCAGCGCGTAGACGAAGCCGCCGAAGACGACAGCGACCAGGATCGACAGGCCCCACTGGAAGCGGAGGTGCGTGGTCGGGCGCTCGCGCATGGGGCCGAGCAGCGCCACCACGAACAGGAACAGCACCATCACGGCGCCCGCGTACACGATCACCTGGACCGCGAACACGAACTGGGCCGAGAGCTCCAGGAAGATCACCGAGAGCGACAGCATCACGGCGACCAGGGAGAGCACGCTGCGGATCGGCTGTCGCGACGCGACCACGCCCAGGCCGCCCAGGACGGCCAGCACCGCCATGACCCAGAAGATCGCCTGCGGCACGCTCACCGCGACGCCCCCCCGAGGAAGACCGGCTCCTGCTGGTCCGGGTTGGGCTCCAGCAGCATGTCCTTCGTGTACACGAAGCGCTCGCGACTGGTGTCCGCGAGCTCGTACTCGGGCCCCAGCACGATGGCCTGGACCGGGCACGCCTCCTCGCAGTAGCCGCAGAAGATGCACCGCAGCATGTTGATCTCGTACACCTTCGCGTAGCGCTCGCCGGGGCTGACCCGGTGCTCCTCGGTGTTCTCGGCGGCGATGACCAGGATGCATCCGACCGGGCACGCCGCGGCGCACAGCTCGCACCCGATGCAGCGCTCCAGCCCGTTTTCGTAGCGACGCAGGTAGTGACGCCCGCGGTAGCGCTCCGACCGCGGAGTCTTCTCCTCCGGGTAGTTGACCGTGACCTGCGGCTTGAACCGCTCGCTCAGCGTCGTCCTCAGGCCGGCCGCCAGGGCGGCGACGTCCTGCAGCACGTTCTGCTTGTGTGGATGTCCTCGCTTCTCGTCTTCTTCTGCCATCTCGAACCTACTGAACCGCCACCAGCACCAGCGCCGTGACCACCACGTTGGCCAGCGCGACCGGCAGGAGCACCTTCCAGCCCAGCCGCATCAGCTGGTCGTAGCGGAGCCGCGGCAGCGTGGCCCGCAGCCAGATGTAGAGGAACAGGAAGAAGATCACCTTCACCAGGAACGACACCCAGGCCAGGGGGCCGATCGCCGGGTGCCAGCCCGCCAGGAAGATCAGCGAGGCCAGCGCCGAGACGGTGATCATGTTGACGTACTCGCCCAGGTAGAAGCAGACGAACTTGAGTCCCGAGTACTCGGTCAGGTAGCCCCCGACCAGCTCCTGCTCCGCCTCCGGAAGGTCGAACGGCGTCCGGTTGGTCTCCGCCACGGCGGCGACCAGGTAGATGACGAAGCTGACCGGGGCCAGCACGATCAGCGGCAGCGGCCCGCTGTACGGTCCCCAGTGCACCGAGTAGTCGGCGATGTCCTGCAGCCGCAGCGACCCGACGATCATGAAGATCGGGACCAGCGACAGGCCGAGGGCCATCTCGTAGCTGATCAGCTGGGCCGCGGCCCGGAGGCCGCCGATCAGCGAGTACTTGGAGTTCGAGGACCAGCCCCCGAGCAGGACCGCGTAGGCGTTCATCGAGCTGACCGCGAAGATCAGCAGGATGCCGATGTTCAGGTTGGCGATCCAGTAGGTGAAGCCGTTCGACAGTCCGAACGGGATCACCGCCCACGCCAGGAAGGCGGCCACCACCATGATCGCCGGCGCCAGCACGTACAGCACCGGGTCGACGTCGCGCGGGGTGAAGCTCTCCTTGAACGCGAGCTTCACGCCGTCGGCCGCGAGCTGCATCAGGCCCCACGGGCCGACGCGGTTGGGCCCCGGCCGCCGCTGCATGTGGCCGAGCTCGACGCGCTCGAACCAGACGGTGTAGGCGGCGGCGGTCAGGATGACGAACACCACCGCCACCATGGCGACGACCACGATCACCCAGTGGCCGATGGGGTTGGTGTAGAGCCCGAGCGGGTCGGGCGGCAGGAGCCTGATCACGGCCGGGAGGGCCCATACAGGACCGGGGTCGGCGCGGGGTCGGGAGCCGGCGGATCGGCCAGCGCGGCGAAGGCCGGCGTCGACCGGGCCGCCTCGCGCTGGAGGTGGAAGATGCCGGCGAAGTCCAGGTCCGTGACGCCAAGGCGCTGGCCGACGTCGGAGAGCACGTCCCAGCCCTCGCGCAGCGGGGGCTCCACCGGGAGGATCGGCCGCAGGAACTGGACCCGGCCCTCCAGGTTGGTGTAGCTGCCCTGCGCCTCGGCGAAGCTGGCGGCGGGCAGGACCACGTCCGGCTCGCCGTGCTCGGGTCGGAGCAGCACGTCCCAGACGGCCACGAAGCGGGCGCTGGCCGGGATGCGGCCGGGCGCCGGCGGGCCCCAGCAGAGGACCGCCTCGCAGCCCTCCAGGTCATCGGGCGCGTCCACCAGGCCGGCGGCGAGGGCGCCGCGCTCGTTGGTGGCGCGATACAGCGGGAGCGCGCGCCCGTTCACGGCCTCGGCCAGCTCGGCCACGGCCGCCCCCAGCTCCGCGACGTCCTCGGTGCCGCGGCCGTCGCCCCACAGGATCGCGACCGGGCCCTCCGCCAGCAGCTCGTGGCCGGCCAGCCCGCGCACGGCGGCGGCCGCCTGCCCGGGCTCGTTGCGGACGTGGTGGGCATGTTGCCAGCGGTCGAGGTCGAGCTCGTTCGGGTGGACGATGACCAGCCTGGCGCCCCGCTTGCTCACCGCCTTCTTGATGCGCAGGTTCACGATCGGGACGTCGTCGGCCGTGTCCGACGCGACCACCACGATGGCCCTGCAGTCGTCCAGGTCGGCGATGCGAAGGTCCACGCCCCCCGGCCCGGGGAGCCGGGTGCGGCCCTCGAGCGCCACCCTGGCGCCCTTCCACGGGCCGGCCAGCAGGCGCCCGAGCACGAAGACCTCCTCGTTGGTCACGTCTCGCGGCAGCGAGATCCCCAGCTTCCTGCCGCGGATCCCGGCGAGCAGCGCGCCCAGTGCCTCGTCCCAGGTCGCGGGCCGGCCGGCGACGCGAGGCACGCGGACCCGGTCCGGGTGGTTGACGTGCGTGTACTCGAAGCGGCCCCGGTCGCAGATCCAGCCCTCGTCGATCTCGTCGTTCTCGTGCGAGGTGACACGGACCAGCTGGTGCCGTCGCTGCCACAGCGTGACGCTGCAGCCCACCGCGCATCGCGAGCAGACGGACGCCGTGTGGTCCATGTCCCACGGCCGGGACTCGAACCGCCACACGCGGCTGGTCAGGGCGCCGACGGGGCACAGGTCGATGATGTTGCCGCTGAAGTTCGACTGGAGCGGCTGGTCGAACTGGCTGGCGATGTACGACTCCACGCCCCGGTGCTCGACGGTGAGCTCCTGCTGCCACGCGATCTCGTCGTAGTACCGCGTGCACCGGTAGCAGAGCACGCAGCGCTCGCGGTCCAGCGCGATCCTGTCCGACAGGGGCACCGGCTTGCGGAAGTGCAGCCGCGGCGCGTCGACGCGGCTGGTGGGGAAGCCGTGGCGGAACGTGTAGTC
>DASYBH010000126.1:0-7287 GCA_036500885.1 Candidatus Dormiibacterota bacterium | reverse complement strand
GATCGTGCCCTGGCTGCGGCCCATCACCTTGAGCTCCAGCAGCCACTCCTGGACCAGCGGCCGCAGCGGGCGGTCATCAGGATCCAACCTGGCGTCGGCCCTTCCCGAGCGTGGAGCGGGATGCTCCTCGTCCCAGTCGGGCACCCGGCCTCCGACCCGGGCTGGGAGCAACCGAGGGCGGCCACCAGGGTCGCGCGGCGCGGCCGAGCGGCCTCCGCGGGAGCCCGTGCCCACCCCAACGGTCTTTGAAAACCCCAACGGTTTTGGGCTTCTTTCCGCCACCTTTCCACCTCCTCGGCCAACCTCTGCCGCCCGGTTGCCCAGGCCCAGAAACGACCGAAACCGGCCCCGAAGAGGCCGGTTTCGATTTCAGGTTAGCCTCGGAGGTCCCTCTGAAAAAGCCCCTGGCGGGGATGGATGGGAATCGAACCCACCTGGGACGGCTCAGCACCGCCCCACAGACAGTTTTGAAGACTGCGGAAGGCACCAGCCCCCGAACATCCCCACGGGGCTAAAGCCTACCGCAGGCCACGGGCCTCTTCAGGAGCCTCCGGCGCCTGGCGTGAACTCGAAACCGGCTCCTCCCGGCCGGTTTCGGTAGTTTCGAGGCTCGGGTAACAGGCGACAGGGCTGGCTGAGGAGGTGGACAGGCGGCGGTGATACAGCTCGGAACCGTTGAGGTCTCTGACACTTGTCGGACGGACGCGTCAGGTCTCGTCAGTGTTCTCGATGCCCTGAACGAGCGGAGCCTCCGCCTCCGGTTCGATGAGCGTGACCCGTCTGCGGCTCGTCCGAACGATCCGATCTGACGGAGAGCGGGAGGGCCTTCGACGCTCGCTGGCTGACGGAATCGGATCGACTGCACCCCAGCATGGAGGGTTCGGCAATTGGCGCACGGGAGAGGAGGTGACTGGCGACGTTGGGGCGGGCTCGCCGCCCTCATCCTCCTCGCCTGGGCGCTGCCGGCCTTCGCCCGAGGGACCGCCTCCCACCAGCCACCTCGGTTCGCGACATGGACCGGCCCCGGGCCCGCACCTCGGGCGCAGGCCGGCGCGTCCAACCCGCGCCGGGTCACGGTGCTCCTCCTCGACATGTCGGGCTCCATGCGGGTCAACGACCCCGACGACATCCGCTGCGCCGCCGCCCGGACGTTCGTCCGGCTCAGCCGCCCGGGCGAGCTGGTGGGGCTGATCGGTTTCAACGGCCGGACGGCGACCCCCTGGCTGAGCGCGCCGATCGAGGCGACGGCCGACGGTCAGCGGACGCTGGACCAGATCCTGGTCGGCCGGTGCAGCGGCACCCCGCCGGCGGCGGCGACGCCGATGTTCGACGCCCTGGACCAGGCGTCGCGGCAGCTCGCGGGCGCGCCCGGCACCGGTCCACGGTCGGCGGTGCTGCTGACCGACGGGACGCCCGAGCCCGGCGGGCAGAGCGAGATCGCCCGGATCGAGCAGACGCTCGTGCCTCGATTCCAGGCCCGGCACTGGCCGATCGACACCATTGCGCTCGGCACCGACGACGTCGACTTCACCTTCCTGGCGACCATCGCCGGCGGCACGGGCGGGCACCACTACGACGGCAGCCAGGGCCGGCGGGCGACGGCCTACAACCTGCTGCCGGCATTCGTCGACGTGCTCAGGGACGAGGTCGGGCGGAGCCCCGGGCAGGACGTCGCGGAGCAGAGCGCGGGCCCGATGGCCTTCACCGTGACCCCCTTCGCCAGCCACCTGGACGTCGTCGTGGTCTGCGCGACAGCCTGCCCGCAGGTGACGCTGCGCACCCCGACCGGGTTCGCGGTCGATGCGCTGCAGCCCGTGGCGTCCAGTCCCCAGGCGCCGCAGTACGGGGCAGTGTTCTCGCTCGACGACCCGCCCTTCCTGCGCGCCGGCGCGTCGCTGGTGCCCTGGACGGTGAGCGCGGACGGCGGCGGCAGCATCAGGGTCGAGAGCCTGGTCGACCTGCGGCTCGACGTCGCGCTCCAGCCGCCCCCGCCGCCACGTCAGCTCGGCCTGCCGCTCACCGTCCTGGCCACCGTGACCGAGAAGGACGGCGCCCCGCACGTCGATGACGCGCTGATCCTGGCCGGCTCCGCGAGACGCGGCCCAGACGGCCAGGCGATCCCGTTCTCGCTCGCAAGGACCGCCGGCGCGCGCTACGAGGGCACCGTGACGATCCCCGCCGGCGACCAGCCGGGCAGCTACGTCATCGCGGTGGCGGCGCTCCACGACCGCGGGCAGGAGCCGCTTGCCAGCGGGTCGAGCGACGTCGAGGTCGGCCTCTTCCCGCGGCCGGTCCTGGCGGGACCGGCCGCTGCCACCCGGTGGCCCGGCTGGGTCGCCGCCGTGTACTCCCTGCCGCTGCTCGACCGGTTCGGCGGCTGGGCGCTCCGGGGCGCGCCGCTGACGCCGACCGCCAGCGTCGCGGGCGCGCTCCTGGGCCCCGACGGCGCCAGCTACACGAAGGCGGCCATGGTGACGGCGGAGGTGGCGGGCGCCGGCCAGGGCGGTCCCGCGGTGGCTGCCGCCAGCTCGACCGGCCGGGGACGGTTCCGGCTGAGCTTCCCCGCCCCACGGCCCGGCGACTACGCGATCACCCTTCACACGGGTGGGGCCGAGAGCTTCGGCCAGACGGTGACGACGGGTGGCATGGTGCCGGTGACCGTCCAGGACGCGGCGCTCCCGCAGGTCCTGCGCGCGGCCCTCGTGACGGCCGCGCTGGCCATGCTGCTCCTGCTGCTGACCGGCTACGTCCGCTTCTGCATCATGCGGGCGCCGTACGGCGCCTGGCGGCTGCGGACGGAGGACGGCGAGCAGCGGCAGGTCCGGCTGGCCCGCCAGCCGGGGCTGCTGCGGGCGTTCCTGCGGCGCAACCGTGCGATCTCGAGGAACCCGCGGGGCCTGGAGTTCAGGTTCGGCTACCGGAGCGGCATCACGGTCCGTCCACGCCGCGATCTCGGCGCCGGATGGACGCTCGAGAATGGCGGCGCGCTGCCGCCCGGCTTCGGGCTCCAGCACCGGCTGCGTCACGGCCGGACCCTCTACACGATCCTGGCGCCCGAGGACGACGAGGACTGGACGTGGGAGCACTGGGCCAGGGCCCTCGCCCGCGCGCTGGGGCTCCCGGTTCGCATGCCGCGCCGGCGCCGGACACGACCACGGCCATGACGCGCCTCTCACCTCCCCCCCTCCCCCCTGACGCCGGGGGGTCAGGGGGGGCAAGTCGTCTTCCTTTCAAGACCTTTCAAGACCCTGGAGGTCCCCGATGGCAGCAGGCGACGACCTGAGCCCGACCCGCACGATGGCGCAGCACCGCGTGCTCACGCCCCTGCTGGCGATCTTTCCCGGCACGACCGCTGCCCACGCCGCGCTCGAGTTCATGCACCACGCCCGCGACCTGCCGGAGGGCGACCGCCTGCGCATCGCCCCCGTCCACATCGACATCGACCACCTGCATCCCGACCTTGTCGCGTTCCGCAGCCGGAACAGCGGGCTCTTCCCGAACGAGAAGATCATCCGGCTCAGCGTGCCCCGCCACGTCGCTCACATCCCGCGCGTGGAGCAGGGCGGCGATCCCAGTGAGCCGCACACGTACATCGGCGACAAGGTGCCCGACGCCTTCGCGAACGGGGCCAGGGGGATCCGCAACAACGGTCACGTCGCGCTGTGCCACGACGCCCCCGAGGTCATCAAGAACCTGAACGCGGCGATCACGCAGATCACCAGCCAGGAGGCCAACGAGGGCCTGCCGCAGCCGGAAGGCGTCCAGGTCCACATCACGTCCTTCGTCGGCGGCGGCACCGCCAGCGGCATCGTCGCCGACCTGGCCTGCCTCACCCGGCAGCTCCTCATGGCCGCCGACCTCGATCCGCGCATCTATCTCACCTGCATCCTGCCCGGCAGCGTGGGCGGCGAGGACTCCGACCTGCGGCGAAGTAACGCAGTGGCCTGCATGCTCGAGATCCTGGCCCTCAGCATGTTCCAGGGACGCGACGGCGGGCGCTACCGCAAGTACCTGCGCCAGCGGTACGACGACCTGCCCGAGGGGCCCATCGCCCACGAGGTCTTCCTGATCGGCAGCGCCAACATGACCCAGACCAGGGAGATCGCCCGGATCGCCGGACTGGACCTGTACCACAGGACCCTCGACGCCGCCGGGGTGGGCGCCCTCGAACGTTCGGAGGCCGTGAACAGGATCTCGCTGGGCTGGCGGGACGACCAGGGCCTGCCGACCATGTTCGGCGCCTCGTGCCCACTGGAAGCACGGTTCCCGGCGCGGGAGACGGCGCTGGCCTTCGCCCAGATGGCGGCCGCGGAGGTGCTGCCACTGCTGGCCGGGTACCACCCGGAGCCGCAGGCGGCGGGCGAGGAGGAGCAGTCGGCCTGGCGGGAGAAGTGGGGCCGGGTGGCGCGGATCGACGCCGGCAGCGCCGACCCACTCGCGGTGCAGGTGCCCGACCTCCCTCGCGACCAGTACCAGCAGCTCGAGGATGCCGACCTCGACCCCCTGTGGGACCGGGTGGAGGCAGCGGGCGCCGCGTTCAACCAGCGCGTGGCGAACGTGCTGGCGAACGTGCGGACGGAGGAGGAGCGCAGGATCGAGACTGGCGGCGGCGCCGCTCCGCAGGAGCGCACCCGGCACTGGCGGCTGCTGGCGCGCGAATACGACGTCGCGCTGGCCGACCTGCGCCAGCAGGTCGAGCTCAGCGTGTTGGAGCGGCCGACCGACCTGGAGCACAGAGCCGTCCGCCGGCTGGGCCGGCAGAGCGGCGAGCGGAGGCTCTACGTCGCGCACCGCGAGCATCTCGACAGCCGCGCCCGCAACGAGCGGCGGCGCCTGCTGGAGGTCCTGCTGCGGGACCTGAGGGGACGCGTCTACGAGCGCCTCGACTTCATCCACCGGCTGGCCTCGCGGGCGAACGCCGATCAGCAGGCGGCCGAGCTCAGGCGGCAGGCGGTGGGAAGTGCGGCGTGGCGCGCCCAGCTCGACCGGCCGCACCCGTTCCAGGTCCATGCGCTCGACCTGCGCGTGCTTGGCGGCAGCCCCGCCGTCGCGCGCCTCTACGAGTGGGCGACCGCCCGGATCGGGGGCGTGGGCGAGGATGGACGGATCGACCATCGCCGGTTCCTGCCCGCCATCGCGGCCGACGCCGACATCGAGCGGCTCGAGCGCAGCGCGGAGCAGCTGAGCCAGGCCGTGGTGGGCTTCTTCGAGCCGCGCTACCTGGAGTGTCTGCAGGCGGCCAACCTGCCGCAGCTCCTCGCCCACGCGGCGCCCGTCGAGGGCCCCCAGGGCTCCACTCCGCCTGCGGAGGTCGCCCTGACCGAGCTGCTGCGCCGGCTGGGAACGCGCATGACCGAGCTTGTCTCGTTCGACGCGCGCATCGGAGGCGAGGGCTGCAGCAACGCGCTCAAGACCGAGGTCTTCGTCGGCTGTCAGACCGGCGGCGGCGCCGGCGAGGCTCGCCTCAAGGAGATCGCGACGCAGGCCGGCATCCTGCGGAGCGGCACCGACCACTACCGCGAGAGCCTCGACCCGCACCGGCTGCAGATCTCGTTCCAGCAGCACGGGATCAGCCTGGGCACCATCCACGACTTCTTCTCGCCGGGCAACAGCGCGATGAGCCTGTACAGGCGCAGCCAGGGGCGGTGGGAGGCGTCCGCCGGCGGCCCGCCCCCGCACAGCTGCTCCGCGATGGAGGGCCTGGTGCGCTGCCTCGGCCTCGTGGAGCTGGTGGTCCACCCGGCCAAGAGCCCCGACGGGCGGATGCCGGTCTCGTCCTAGTCATGATCCCGCTCTCCTTCATGCGGAGCGTCGTGCTCCTGGTGCGCGAGAGCGGCCGGGAGGTCCACCGGCACATGTACTCGATCGGCGGCCAGGCCGGGCCGCTGGGCCCGATCGCGGATGGCATCGAGCTCCTCCACGTCGACGGGAGCGCCGGCTCGCTGGAGGCCACGCGCCTCTCACTGTGGGGAGCGCCCCCACGCGATCGCGGCCCCGCCGTGGCGCTCGGTCCCGCGATCACGGCCGCGGTGCGGCGCGTGAACGGCCTGCTCGCGCTCCGCCGGATCGAGCGCGAGGGGCACGTCATCGCCCACGGGACGCAGGTGCTCGTGGTCGGCGACGCCGGGGACCCATCGCTGGGTCAGGTCCTCGCGATCGCGCGCGAGGCGCTCAGCATGGACGAGCTGCCGGCCACGGTCTGCTATCTCCTCGACAGCGCGCTGCCGCTGCGGCTCACGGCCGCCGGCCCTCCGGGTGAGGCCCCCGCCAGGTACCTGGCCGACTTCACGTTCCTCTTCACGGACCGCACCGGCTTCCCCGCGATCGCCTACGTCGAGGCCGGCGTCCGGCGCCACGTGCTCGCCCAGGCCGTCTTCGCGCTGATCGTGACCGGCATCGCCATGGACCCAACCTTCGCGCAGCTCGTCGAGCGGCGACCGGCGGAGGGTGCGGTCAACCTGGGCAGCCTGCGCGCCTGCCTGGTGGTCTTTCCCCGCGCGGGCGTGGAGCGGTACTGCGCGGCCGGGCTGGGCCAGGAACTGTTGGCGTCGTTGCGGCGAGCTCTGGCCGGCGGCACCGGCGACCCGGGAGCCGCCGCCGAGCAGGCGCTGGCCGAGCAGGTGCGGCGGGAGACGTGGGACTGGCTCGACGACCGCGTGCCGCGACCCGGCGCCGATCCCGATCGATCGACCGGCTCGGACGCCGGGTTCGGCGGGAGCGGGACGCGGCACTGGTGGCCGGCGCTCGACGTCCTCCATACCGACGGCTCCGGGGAGGGCGCTCGCGCGCACCGGCGTCTCGTCGAGGCGACCGAGCGCCTGTTCGGCCTGTTCGGGCATCCGGAGGTGGACGAGGAGTCGCGCGACCACCCCGATCTGACGTGGGCCGACGTGGCATGCCAGCGCCTGGGCCGGGCGCCCGACGCCGGCTCGGGCTGGGAGCGCGCTGCCGGCGCCGCCTGGTCGCCGATCCCCGCACTGCTGCTGGCGCACTGGCGCGAGCTGTTCTCCCGCCGATCGCTGAACCGCGGCTTTGCCGAGCGGTACGAGGAGCAGCTCGGGCGCCTCCAGGCGTCGATGGACAGGCTGCGAGAACGACACCGCATGCGGTACCGGGCGAGGCTCACCGACTACCGGGAGCTGGGCCGCCTCTGGCTGGGCCGGCCGGCCGAGCCGGAGGCATCCGGCCCGCAGGGGCCGCACGAGGAGGAGGACGTCGGGGAGGCCGGGCACCACCTCGGCCACCGTGAGGAGGAGATCGTGCTGGCGCTGCGCGAACGGGTGCGGG
>DASYBH010000125.1:0-9656 GCA_036500885.1 Candidatus Dormiibacterota bacterium | reverse complement strand
ACCCTCGTTTCACGCCCGTTGAACGGAGCCTATAGGAGGTTACATCGAGTTGCGTTGAACTCGATGGAAGGGGTTGGGGTGGCTAATGGGACTCGAACCCACGACCCCCAGATCCACAATCTGGTGCTCTAACCAGCTGAGCTATAGCCACCACGGAGCCCGGCGCGGGCCCGGTGGCCCACCCGCGCGGCGGGGCGGCCAAAATTCTACCAGCCGGCTAGAGTGGCGTTCGGATGGCCGCCTCCGGGCTCAACCCTCGATCCCTTCTCTTCACCCTCTACGGGGACTACGTTCGGCCGCTGGGGCAGGAGGACGTGCGGGTCGGGGCCCTCGTCCGCCTGGCCGCCGAACTGGGCGTCACCGGCAACGCCCTCCGCTCCGCGCTGTCCCGCATGACCCGCGAGGGCTGGCTCATCGCGCGCCGCAACGGCGGCCCGCCCCGCTACCGCCTGAGCCCCCGCGGCCTCCAGCTGATCGAGGAGGGCACGCGCCGGATCTACGATCCCCACCGCGCGGCCTGGGACGGGCGGTGGCTGCTCGTCTCCTACTCCCTGCCCGAACCCCGCCGGGGCCAGCGCGACCGCCTGCGCCAGGGCCTCAGCTTCCTCGGTCTCGGCTCCCTCGGCAACGGTCTCTTCGCCACCCCGCACGACCTGCGGGAGCAGGTTCGCGACCTCATCCGGCGCTGCGGCGTCGAGGCCGACGTCACCATGCACCACGGCACGCTGGAGTGGCCGGCCGAACCCGCCCAGGTCGTGGCCAGGGCCTGGGACCTCGAACGCCTCGGCGCCCGCTACGCCGAGTTCCTGGAGCGCATCCGCCGCGGGCTGCCCGACGCCCTGGCCGGCACCCTCGCCGACCGCGACGCGTTCTGCCGCCGCTTCCTCCTGACCCACGAGTACCGCCGCTTTCCGTTCAGCGATCCCGACCTGCCGGACGCCCTGCTGCCACCCGGATGGGTCGGCGCCGCCGTCCGGGCGGCCTTCCTCGAATACAACGCCCTGCTGCGGCCGGCGGCGGAGCGCTTCTACTGTCTTATTGCAGCGGAGGAGACGATCGTCGAAAATAGTGACAGACCCAAGCCACCAGATGGAGGCAACTGAATGGCCAGCGCCAACCCGACCTTCGACCGGCTGCTGAAGAAGGGCGACCTGATCGAGGCCAGCTCCGAGATGACCCCGGAGTACGTGCGCGAGCTCAAGCACACGCTGCTCGTGTCGGGCGACACCGAGCTGATCTCCGCTCCCGCCTACTACCTCGCCGCGCAGCGGGCGCCCAGCATCAACGCGTTCATGACCGGCATCGCGATCATCCAGGACGAGCTGGCGCACGCCCACATCGCCTACCACATCCTCGAGGAACTGGGCGAGGACCAGGAGCGGCTCATCTTCTCCCGCGACCCCAAGGCGTTCCGCTACCCGTACGCCTTCGACGTGCCGCTGGAGACCTGGACCGAGCTGATCGTCGCCAACCTCTTCTACGACCAGGCCGGCTTCTGCCTGCTCGGCGACATCCACGAGGAGTGCTCCTACGGCCCCTGGAAGCGCGGCCTGAACAAGGTCATGCTCGAGGAGAACTTCCACCTCCGGAACGGGCGCACGTGGGCCAAGCGCATGGCGCTGGCCGGTGGCGCCACCCGGGACGAGCTCCAGCGCGCCGTCGACTGGATGTTCCCGCTCACGGTGGAGTGGTTCGGCCTCCCGGACAGCATCAAGACGCACTCGACGCAGCTCGACTACCGGCTCAAGGGCAAGACCAACGACCAGCTCCGCCAGTGGTGGCTCTCGCTCGTCGCGCCCTTCTGCGAGGAGATCGGCATCCGCGTGCCCGCCCACCGCGAGGGCGACGCCCACGTCCTCGACTATCCCTTCCCCTGCACGTTCGACCCCGAGGCCAAGCGCTGGGACTTCGACGACCCCTGCTCCTGGGACGACGTGCTGAAGCGCTGGCGCGGCCGCGGTCCTCGCAACGCCGAGATGGTGGCCGCCTTCCAGGAGGAGTTCCACCAGTTCCGCCGGACCCACGCGAATGCCTGACGACCTGCTGGAGGCCCTGCACGACGTCCAGGACCCCGAGATGCCGGTCAGCATCGTCGACCTGGGCATCGTGTACGGCGTCCGCCGCGACGGCGCACGTGTCACCGTCGACCTCACGTTCACCGCGATGGGTTGTCCCGCCTCCGACTTCATCCTTGACGACGTGCGCGACCGCCTGCTCCGCGAGGACGGCGTCACCGACGTCGCGGTCAACATCGTCTGGGACCCGCCGTGGTCGACCGCCCGGCTGACGCAGAACGGCCGCGACGCGCTCGAGATGTGGGGGGTCGCGGTATGACCGAGCACCGGTTCACCCGCGTGCACGGCAGCGTCCGCGAGTACGAGGTCTTCGCCCGGAAACTCCGTCTCGAGCCACTGCGGCTGATCGGCAGCGTGGTCGCCCCCGACGACGACCTGGCCGCCGCCTACGCGCGGGCCACCTACGACGAGGAGCGCTGGATCGAGATGGCGATCGTGCCCCGGGACTCCATGACCACGCTCTGGTCCCCGGGCGAGGAGGGCGACTGACGATGAGCCTCTCGTCGCTCGTCCTGAGCCTGGCCGACAACAAGCAGATGCTCGGGCTCCGCTACGCCGAGTGGGCCACCCGCGCGCCCTCGCTCGAGGCCGACATCGCCGCCGCCGCCATGGGCCTGGACGACCTCGGCCACTCGAGGGTCCTGTACGGCTGCCTCGAGCCGCTGGGCGACGACCCGCGCGGCCCCGAGCGCGAGACCGACTCCGCGAGCCACCGCGCGCTCCCCTACTTCGACCGGCCGTGGACCTCGTGGCCGCAGTTCGTGGCCGCCAACGCGGTGCTGGACACGGCGTTCACCGTGATGATCCAGGCGTGCGTCGAGGGCGACGTCGAGGTGCTGCGCACCCGGCTGCGTAAGATGCTGAGCGAGGAGCGCTACCACTTCCTTCATGGCCGCAGCTGGCTCAGGACCGGCATCGACGACGAGCCCCTCAACGAGGCATGGCGGGAGGCGATCGAGTGGTTCGGCCCGCCTGACGGAGACGTCGCCGAGCTGCACCGGCGAGGAGCGATCTCCATGGGACCCGACGAGCTGGCGGTCAGGCTGGAGGAGCGGCTCGAGCGGACCACGCCCCCGCTGGAGCTCGACTGGTCCGGCTGGGACCCGCGGCGCAGGCGCGGGCGCCCGGGCGCCATCGATGAGCGCACGTTCCAGATGCTGCGCGGGCTAGAGGAGAAGCGGTTCTATCCGGCGGGCGCCTGAACCGTCCGAGCAGGAGCCGCGATCCGCGCCGCGCTGCCCGCACTGCGGCGCGGCCGACGCGGACGTCATCTCACTCTTCGGCACGCAGGCGATGACGCTCCAGTACCGCTGCAGGCGCTGTGGCGACCTCTACGAGGCCCTGAAGTACGAGTTGGAGGAGGACGAGCCATGAGCGTGCTGGACGAGTGGGCAGCGGCCAACCCGCGCTCGCTGGCGCTCCACGAACGGGCCCGGCGCGTCATCCCCGGCGGCATAACACACGACGTCCGGTACGCCGAGCCGTTCCCGATGGCCATCACTGCCGCGTCCGGCAGCCACAAGACCGACGCCGACGGCCACGACCTCGTGTGCTACGCGATGGGCCACGGCGCCCTGCTGCTGGGCCACAACCCGGCGCCGGTCGTGGAGGCGCTGGGCCGCGCGGCCCAGGGCTTCCTCCACGCGGGCTCCTCCCACGAGCTCGAGGCCGAGTGGGCCGAGCGCATCTGCGCGCTGGTGCCGTCCGTGGACGCTGTCCACTTCACGAGCAGCGGCACCGAGGCCACGATGCTCGCGCTCCAGGTGGCCAGGGGCTTCACCGGCCGCGACCGGGTGGTGAGGATCGAGGGCCACTTCCACGGCTGGCACGACACCGCGGCCATCGGCGCCGAGGCCCCGTTCGACGCCAGGGTGCCCGGCGTGCCCGACGTCCTGCGCCAGGTGGTCGCCGTCGTGCCGCCCGACGCCGGTGCGATCGAGGCGGCGCTGGCCACGGGCGACGTCGCGGCGGTCATCCTGGAGCCGACGGGCGCCAGCTTCGGCGCCGTGCCACTCTCGTGCGACCTCCTGGCCGCCATCCGCGAGCTGACCACGGCGGCGGGCGCTCTCCTCGTCTTCGACGAGGTGATCAGCGGCTTCCGCTGGTCGCCGGGCGGGCTCCAGCAGGTGGCCGGCGTCCTGCCCGACCTGACCACCATGGCCAAGATCGTCGCCGGTGGGATGCCCGGCGGGGCGCTCGGCGGAGCCGCCGAGATCATGGAGGTGCTGGCCGTCCGGCCCGGAGGCGGCGTCAAGGTGAAGCACCCCGGCACCCACAACGCGCACCCGCTGTCGGCCGCCGCGGGCATCGCCATGCTCGACGCGGTGGCCGACGGCGCCGTTCAGTCGCGCGCCGACGAGATGGCGGGGTGGCTGCGCCGGGAGCTCGAGGCCGTGTTGGAGCGGACAGGCGTCCCCGGCTTCGTCCACGGCGAGAGCTCGACCTTCCGCGTGGCGGTGGGCACACCCCGGCCCGACGGCGAGCCCACGGACTGGTGGCGCACGATCGGGACGGACGCCCTGAAGCACGGCACGGCGCCGGTGGTCCACCACGCCCTGCAGGCGAGCATGCTGCTGGAGGGCGTGCACCTGTTCCAGGGCCGCGGCTTCCTCAGCAGCGCCCACACCGAGGCCGACATCGACCGCACGGCGACCGCGTTCGAGCGATCGCTCCTCCGGCTGCGAAGCGAGGGCGTCGTCTAGGCTAGTACCGCGACGCGGAGGCTCACTCGTCGTGCTCGTCGGACTCCTCACCCTCGCCGCGCCGGCGCAGGAGGGCCAGCGGGATGCCGGCCAGCACGACCACCAGGATCGCCAGCGCCACGATGTCCGGCAGCGCCGAGCCGCCCAGCCGCAGCCCCGGCGCCGTCTGCCTGGCGTTGGCCGGATAGCCTCCCGCGAAGCACCCGAGCGTGCTCGATCGCGCCGCGATGAAGTACGGGGGCGCCGAGCCGGTGCTCCCGATCTTCCGCCAGGGCCCCGCGCCGTCGGAGACGTACACGTCGCTGGGCGCCGGCAGCTGGTCCGAGTACTGGAGCGAGACGACCACGGTCTGACCGGGCGCCAGTGGCGAGCTGCTGGTGATGCAGTAGACGTTGGTCGCCAGGTGGACGTCGCCCCCGGGCGGGAACGTCGTCTGCGGGACGATGTCCACGGTCACCGGCGCCCGATCGGCCGGCGTCGCGAGCGCGCCCTGGGCGAACGCGATGGAGGCCTGGTTGTCCCGCGTGTAGGCGGTGCCCGCGTCGACCGCGCCTCCACCACCCACCCTGAACGTGGTGCGGCCCGACTCCGGCGGTTGGTTGGTGCCGCGGAACTGGGGCGGAGGCGAGACCCAGCGATAGGGCGCGGGCGGCGCGATGCCGTCGTAGAAGCCCGGGGCCACCGTCCAGGCGGCAAGCACGTACGCGACGGCTGTGAGGGCCAGGAGAGCCGCCACCGCCACCCCACGCCGCGGCATCACAGACGACCTGCCCCCCCTGACCCCCCGGCGATGAGGGAGGGCGGGCGGTTCACCCCGTCTCCTCGTCGCCGGCATCCTCGGACGAGCCGCGCCGTCGCAGCACCGCCAGGGGGATGCCGGCCAGCACGACCACCAGGATCGCCAGCGCCACGATGATCGGCAGGGTGTTCCCGCCGCCTCCCTGGGCGCCCTGCGGCGCCGACGACGACCCGGAGCTGGCCACCGACCCGGCGGCGAAGCAGCCGAGCGCCGTGGCGCGCGCCGCGACGTAGTACGGCGCCGCCGACCCGGTGCTGCCCAGCTTCTGCCACGGCCCGTCGCCCTGGTACTCGTACACGTCGCTCGGCGCCTGGATCTGCGTCGAGAACTGCAGCGTCACCAGGATGTCCTTGCCCGGCGCCATCGTCGAGCTGCTGGTGACGCAGTACACGTTGGTCACGAGCTGGACCTTCCCGGGGTTGGGAGAGGTGGTCTGCGGCTTGATGTCGATGGTCACCGGCGACCGGTCGGCCGGCGTCACGAACGCCCCCGGGACGAACGAGACCGCCGCCTGGCCGTCCTGGGTGAACACGCTGGCGGGGTCCACCACGCCGTTGGCGGCCACCCTGACCGTGGCGTGCCCGCTCAGCGGCAGCTGGTTGGCGCTGCGGAACTGAGGCGGGGGCGAGAGCCAGCGATAGGGCTGCGGCGGCGCGATGCCGTCGTAGAAGCCCGGAGCCACGGCCCAGGCGGCCAGCGCGTAGGCGACCACCGCCAGCGCGAGCACCGCGATCCGCCGGCGGGATGCCGGGTGGGCGATCACAGCGCCAGGTCCGCCAGCACGTGGCCGACGATCGGCCCCACCAGGTCCCGCACCGCCCAGCGCCAGGCGCCCAGCAGCAGGCCGGCTGCCGCGACCGCCGGCAGGAAGGCCGGTGGGTGCGAGAGGGCGTGCGCGACCGTCCACGCGGCGGCGCTGCCGAGCACGGCGGGCGCCGGTCCGTACGCGTCCTCGAGCGCCGCGAACACGACGCCGCGGAAGGCGATCTCCTCCCCCACCGACACGGCGACCGCCGCGACGGCGAACTCCGGGGCGAGGACCGGCCCCCCGCTCCAGCGGACGGCGGCCGGCAGCAGCAGCACGCCGGCGAGGGCCAGGCCGCCGACCAGGCGCTCTGGCATCCGGCTGCGCGCCAGGCCCAGCTCGGCCGGCGAGCGGCCCACGCCGAGGAGGCACAGCGCCAGGCCGCCGGCCAGGAGCGTCACCGCCTGCCACTCCGGCGTCCGGAGCGCCACCACGCGTGCCCACGAGAGCGCGACGGCCATGGCGGCGAGCCCGACGGCCCGCACCGGCGCGGGCGCGAGCACGAACGCGCGGTTCACCCACGGAACGATAGCCAAACGCGCGAGCCGGGGGACGGCCGGCCCATAGTGAGCGGCGTGGAGCCGCTGGCGGTGCTGTACGAGGAGCCCGCGCCGGCCGGCGAGCTGCCAGAGGCGCTGGCGAACCTGTACGGCGGCGGCCTGGCGCTGGCGGACGACGCCGTGTACGCCAACTTCGTCACGTCGCTGGACGGCGTCGCGTCCCTCGTGGCGCCGGGCGGTGCAGCTCCGACGATCCGCGGACGGTGCGAAGCCGACCGGCTCGTCATGGGCCTGCTGCGCTTCACGGCGGACGCGGTCCTGGTGGGCGCCGGCACGCTGCGGGCGGACCGCGGTCATCTCTGGACCGCCGCCTACATCGATCGCGAGCGGGCCGGCCTCTACCGGGCGGCCGGGCGCGGCACGCCCCGGCTGGTCGTGGTCACCGCGAGCGGCGACCTGGACCCCGGCGAGCGGGCGCTGGAGACCGGGGCGCTGGTACTGACCACCGAGGCCGGCGCACGGCGGCTGAGAGGCCGCCTGCCGGCCGCGAGCTCGCTCCGGGCACTCGGCTCGGAGCGGCCGAGCGCGGCGGCCCTGCTGGCCGCCGTGCGCGCCGAGGGGCACCTGCGGGTCCTGGCCGAGGGCGGACCGACGCTGCTCGGCCACCTCGCCGCCGAGGGCCTGCTGGACGAGCTGTTCCTGACGCTCTCGCCCGTGCTGGCCGGCCGTCGCGCCGGCGACGGCCGGCTGAGCCTGCTGGAGGGGGTGGAGCTGCTGCCCGCCGGCGGCCGGTGGGCACGCCTGCGCAGCGTGCGAGCGGCCGGCTCGCACCTGTTCCTCCGCTACGCGTTCAGCCGTTCCGGCGCCGAATAGACGTTGAAGCGCCCGGCGCGCAGGAAGCCGGCCAGCGTCAGCCCGAAGCGGCGCGCCGTCGCCACCGCCAGGCTGCTCGGCGCCCCCACCGCCGCCACCAGCGGGATGCCGGCGGCGACGGCCTTCTGCACGATCTCGTATCCGCCTCTGCCGCTGACCACCAGCAGGTGGCCGGCCAGCGGCAGCCGGCCGTCGAGGAGCGCCCTGCCGACCACCTTGTCGACCGCGTTGTGCCGGCCCACGTCCTCGCGCAGCATCACCAGCTCGCCGGTGGCGGAGAACAGGCCGGCCGCGTGGAGGCCGCCCGTCTGGTCGAACAGCCGCTGGCCCGTGCGCAGGCGATCGGCGAGGCTCGCCAGGAGGGCCGGGTCGACCCGCGGCCCGGGCGGCACGGGGCCGAAGTCCAGCGTCAGCGACTCCACCGTCGTGGCGCCGCAGACGCCGCAGGCCGAGCTGCTCAGGAACGACCGGTCCGGCCGGCGGCCGCCCGACGTCAGCCGGACGTCCACCTGGTTGGACTCCACGAGGTCAGCCCGCAGCGGGACGGTCGCCTCCAGCTCGCCGGCCTCGGCGCTGATGAGCACCTCGCGGACCTGCGCCCTGCCGGTGACCACGCGCTCCGCCCACAGAAGCCCGAGCGCCAGCTCGACGTCGTGGCCGGGCGTGCGCATGACCACGCTGAGCGGGGTGCCGTCGATCAGGAGCTGCAGCGGCTCCTCGGCGGCCAGGCGATCGTCGGCGTCCGTCCACCCGGTCGCCGACCAGCGCCTGGTCAGGACCTCCGGAGCCTGCGGCCTGGCCACCCGGTCATCGTACCCGTGCGGCCGGCGCCGCCGGCTGCACGACCGGCCGTGTCCGCACCTCGAACCCGCGCCACCACGTCAGCCTCGCCAGCTCGAGACGCACCGCGACCCCGTCCTCGGGCAGGTCGCCGTCGTAGCGGCGCGCGACCATCGCCTTCGCCGCGGGCTCCAGCCGCAGCCGCCCGCGCAGGCAGAGACCCATCATGCGGGTGGCGCGGAACGGGTGGTGGTGCTCCACGACCAGCGCCGCGGGCACGTCGTTTCGCGGCGGCCGGGGCACGTGCGCCGGCAGCCACGCCAGCGCGTCGGGGCCGTCGAGGGCCCAGGCGGCGGCGGCCATCGCGGGCCTGCCGGCGTCCAGCCAGCAGAGCTCGGCCGTCCGGCGCCGCCCGACCGCATGCGTCACCTGCGCCGGGGCGCCGGCCACACGCTCGGCCACGGCTGGCGGCGGCTTCAGCTGCGGCACCAGCGTGACGTGGTCCGGCGCCAGGCGGAGCAGCACGCGGTTGTGCGGCCACCACTCCGAGGGGATGCTGGCCAGGTCCAGCAGGTAGCCGCCGATGAACGCCGCGTTCTTGAGCGCGTAGCCGGCGAGGTTCAGCGCGAAGCTCGGCCCCTGCAGGACGGCGCGGACCTGGCTCCGCGGCGAGCGGGGGTCGTAGGCCTCGAGCAGACCCTGCAGGAGCACCCCGTGGCCAGCGCGGCGCGGCTCCGGCGTGACGAGGAACGCCGCGCGGGGGTCGCGGCGGGCGAGCGCGAGCTTGGCGGCGTGGCGCGAGGTCGTCATCCACAGCGCGTCCCCGCCGAAGTGGAACGCGGCCGGGTTCACCAGCGGCAGCCTGCCGCCGATCGCCAGCATCCCGATCCGGGACCCGGACAGCAGCGCCCGCTGCTCAGCGTCCAGCCGCACCGGGACAGGGTACCCGGGATCCACCGACGCAGCGCGGCGATGTCCCTGGGAGGCGCGTACGCGGTCGCCGGTATCCACCGACGCAGCGCAGCGCGTACGCGGTGGATACCGGCCCCAGATCCCGGTGTCAGCGCGCGGACTCGAACTCCCAGGTGACGCGGCTGATGTCCGCCAGCACCTTCCATCCCG
>DASYBH010000124.1:0-5602 GCA_036500885.1 Candidatus Dormiibacterota bacterium | reverse complement strand
GCCGGCATCGACTGCGGGCGGCCCGGGAACACCGCCCCCTACGGCGCCGGCAGCGCGTTCACGTCCTCGGACGCCGTCCAGGACGGCACGCCGTGCACCGTCCTCTACTACGCGCCCGTCAGGTTCCAGAACTTCCCCGCGTCCATCCACGCGTCCTGGACCTCCCCGGTCGGCGGCGGCGGTTCGGCCAATCTCAACCCCAATTCCAGCGGCGACGTCGTCAGTGCCGCCGGCGCCACCGCCGCCACCAACGACGTGTTCGCCGTCTATTCGCGGGCCGGCACCTTCCAGGCCGGACAGTGCCAGCCCGCGGGGGCCTGGGTCGACTTCTGCCAGCTCGGCGCGCCCGTCGCCAACCCCGACCCGTGCATCCTCGTCCAGCCCCATCGGATCGTTCCCGCCGACTCGCCGCCGCCGCCGGTGGCGCCCTACGTCGCCGGCGTCGTGCGCGATCTCAGGGCGTCGGCCGGCACTGTCCGGTCGCTGCCCTCTCCCAACGCCCTGGTCAACCTGCCGACCTGCTTCTGGATCGACGGGATCGGCGTGCCGGACGAGCGCGACGCGACCATCGTCCTGCCCGGCCCGCCGGACGGCAGCGGGCGGCGCATCTACTACACGTACCTGGTTCGCGTCTTCTTCGCCGGCATCGACTGGAACTTCGACGATCCCTTCGGCAATCAGCAGGTCCGGCCGCACCCAGC
The DNA here is from genome assembly GCA_036500885.1 of Candidatus Dormiibacterota bacterium. GTDB lineage: Bacteria > Chloroflexota > Dormibacteria > Dormibacterales > Dormibacteraceae > CF-161. The sequence goes on along the minus strand of DASYBH010000124.1, from coordinate 4,901 downwards.
GTGCGGCCAGCATCCCCAGCTGATCGCCCACAGCTACCAGATGATCTCGGAGAAGCGCAGCCCGGACGGCCTCTACCACGTCGGCGCCATCGAGAAGTACCAGGTCACCGTGGACCTCTACTGGGATGACACGTATGGCCCCCACCACCGGCAGGTGGATCCGGGCGTTCCGCTGCCGGTCACCGTCTCGCCGCCCCAGCCGTACGCCCAGTACGTCGGCCAGGTGGAGGGGATCCCCTACGCCAGCAGCTGACTCGCCGGGGCCACCCGAGAGCAGAAGCGGCGCCGGCGCGCCGGTTGTGCCAACGTGTGAAACAGTCGTGGCTGAGCACGCGGCGCTGGAGAGAGCGAGAGGTCTGGTGAGTGACGCGGGGGAGCTGTTTCCCGTCCGCGTGCTCCGCAGCTTCGTGGAGCACAGGGGTGGCAGCCAGGCCGTCCTGATCGCCTGGAACGCGCTGACCGCCATCTTCCCGATCGCCCTCGCGGTGGCCGCCGTCGGCGGACTGCTCCTCTCGGTCGCCGGAGTCACCCCGGAAGCGATCGCCCGCCAGGTGGTGACCGTCTTCCCCACCGACGTGGATGCCCAGGCGGCCGCGCTCGCCGGGATCGACGGCCTCCGTAAGCGGACGCTCCTCTTCGCCGTGCTGGCGCTGATCGGCTTCCTGTGGACTGGCTCGGGCCTGTTCGGCGCCATGGAGGAGGCGTTCGCGGTCGTCTTCGGGACCGGCACCCGTCCCTTCCTGCGCCAGAAGCTGATGGCGCTGGCGATGATGGGATGCTTCGCCGTCCTGGCGCTCCTGGCCGTGGGCACGTCGGCCCTCCTGCCGCTGCTGGGCAACATCCCCGGGTTCCCCCTGTCGCCCGGCACGGGCCCGCTCGGGTTCGCCGTCCGGACCGGCGTCGGCGTCGCGTCGGGCTTCCTGCTCTTCTTCGCCATCTACTACGTGGTGCCCAACCGCCACATCCCGGCCAGCCGGGTGTGGCCCGGCGCGCTCTTCGCGGCGGTGGCCTTCGAGCTGCTCTCAGGGCTCTTCCCGCTCTACGTCAGGATCAACCAGGACATCAACCGCTATGGCCAGCAGTTCGCCTTCCTGTTCGTCCTGCTCACGTTCTTCTACCTTCTCGGCCTGATCACGATGCTCGGAGCGGAGATCATCGCGGAGCTCGACAGGCCCGCCCCGCGGCGCGCGGGAGCCCGTTGATCAGGGTCGAGGACGGCGCCTCGCGACGATGGCGGCAATCCCGATGGCCAGCAGCACGACCAGGCCCGCGCCCGCCGCCACCAGTGGCGAGACGGGCACGCCGGTGGGCCGTGCGGTGCCGGCGGGGGCATGGCTCGGCGCCGGCCGCGGGGAGGGCGAGGCCGCGGCGGCCGGCGCCGCCGTGGGGCTCGGTGCCGCGGGACGCAGCACGGTGAGATTGCTGTTGCCCTCGGCGAAGGTGACCAGGCCGAGCTCCGCCTCGTGCGGTCCGTGGTAGCGGAGCACGGAGAGCCCCTCGTTGATGTCCGCGACGTAGATCAGGCCGTCGCGGATGATCGGGTAGCTCCAGGTCAGCGCCAGCGTGGCGCCCAGCTGTGGGTCCCGCTGACCGGGTTCCGAGCTCTGAGGGCGGAACTCCGCCAGCCGCTGCGGCTGCGCGGGGTCGGAGATGTCGAAGACCTGCAGCCCGCTCGAGTACCAGCTCACCAGCGCGAGGCCGGCCACCGGCGTGGGGTTGTGGCTCGTGTAGGCGCCCGCGGGGCTGGCCCGGCAGGCGGCGGGATCGTTCTCGGGAGCGCTGAGCCCGACCACGACACGCGGCTGCGCCGGGTCGGAGACGTCGACCAGCCGCGCCGGTCCGTAGGGGCAGGCGGGCGGATACCGCTCGTCCGTGACCACCACCAGCTCCTTCCCCGGCACCTGCACGGCGCTGTGGACGTTGCCGCCGGCAGGCGCCGGCAGGCGCGCGCCGACCGGCGTCAACAGGGTGAGTTGTGGGTTCGCCTGCCCGGTGGTGAACTGGGAGGCGTCCGCGACGAGCAGGCCGCCAGTCCAGAGCGAGAGGTAGGCGCGGCGGCCGTCGGCGCTCAGCGAGATCGAGTGGAGGAGACCGATGGGTGGGGACCAGGTGCCGGCCAGCCGGGGCGCGGCCGGGTCGGTGACGTCGAGCACCTGGAGGTCGCCCTGCGCGCCGCTGAACATCGCGACGAAGAGGAGGGTCCGCGCGCCGCCCGGGTCCTGCCACAGGAAGAACTCGTGTGGTGACCGGCCGCCGAAGTCGTAGCCACCGGCGGGAGACGGCCGCGTGCAGTCGTCGGTCCACCGGTACAGGTCGATGCGATTGACGCCGCCTCTGCCGAGGCTGAAGCTGAGGGCGATCAGCAGCTTGCGGGCCGGGATGGCGCGCAGCTCGCGCGCGGTGGTCAGCGGTCGCCCGGCCAGACTGCCGGCCGTGCGCGGGTGCGCCGGGTCGGAGACGTCGGCGATCTCGATCGCGCCCTGGCCGCGGCTGCCGACGTAGGCGCACCGGTCAGCCAGCGCGAGGGCGGAGTTCAGGCCACGGGCGCCCAGGTCGTCGTGGCCGAGCTCCTCGAGGCTGGCCGGCGCCGCTGCCGACGCCGTCATCGGGACGGCCTGGAGCAGTGCGAGGGCGAGCACGGCGGCAACTCCGAACGTCACTGCGCGCCGAGCTCGATGACCCCTGGTCAAGGGCCTGTCCCGACGCTCGGATAGTCCCAGGGTCGCCGGAAGCAAGGGCTTCGCCCGAGTGTCCGAGTGCGTCTCACCAAGATCACCCAGCCCCGACTACAGACCCGAAGGGCTGGCCGGACGCCCCCAAACGTCCCGGATAAGAGGGGGGGTTCCGGAAGGGGGGGCCTGCCCCCCCTTGCATCTTAGGGCGCTCCTTCGGACCGCAGGACGGCGGGCGCCGGAGGTGTGGCCGGCGCGGCAGCCCGTCGCCTGCCCAGCGTGACCAGCATGCAGAGATACGCGACGGCGGTGAAGGTCACGCCGGTCAGGGCCGCGTGCAGGAGCTCACCGGTCACGCTCCAGCGCGAGAGCACGAGGAACGCGCCGGCCCCGGCCTGGGCCACCACCGTGGCGATGAGCACCCACGCGCCCACGACCAGGTCGCGCCGGTCGGGCGCGGCGTGACGGTACAGGACCAGGAGGCCCACCGCCAGCACGAGCGCGGCTCCCGCGGCGAGGCGGTGGACCACGTCGATCGCCACCGCCTCCTGGCCGAGCGGCGCCCCCGCGCCGCACAGCGGCCACGACGGACACGCGGCGGCGGCTCCGGCGTGCCGGATGTACGCGCCGCTGTAGACCAGCAGGTACAGATACGCGGCGCTGCCCCAGGTGGCGAGGCGCGGACCGCCGGAGACCGCCGGAGCGGCGAGCAGGGCTCCGGAACGCCGGAGGTAGAGCGCCGTCAGGGTCGTCGTGGCCAGGGCGATCAGGGAGATGCCGAAGTGGAGAGCGAGCACGACCGGGGCCTGCGGGTACTTGACCGCCCAGGCGCCCATGCCCGCCTGCAGCAGCAGGAAGCCGAGCATCAGCGGGGCCAGGACGCGGATCGGACGCTGGTCTCCATGGAGGGCGAGGACCGCGACGGTCAGGGCGACGACCAGCACCCCCTCGATCCCCGTCACCGCGCGGTGGCTGAACTCGATCGCGGTGGAGAGCGCGAAGTCAGGGACGAACCTGCCGTTGCACAGCGGCCAATCGCGGCCGCACCCCTGTTCGGAGCCGGTCGTCGTCACGGTCGCACCCATGACCAGCACCAGGAACATCCCTGCCGCCGTCACGACGCCGAGCCAGGAGACCGCTCCGGCCAGGCGTTCCGATCGCCTCACTGGAGGCAGGTTACCCCAACCTGACGCAATCCACGCCGTGCTCTCGGCCTCGCGGCGGCGGCCTATCGTAGTGGCCGTGAGCGAGCAGACAGACCCGTATGCTCCCCGGCCGCTGATCGGTGTGACCGCCGGCAACCGGCGGGGCGGCACCCGCCCGCCGCGCATCGCCGTGAATCGCTCGTACGTGGCCGCGCTCCAGGCGGCCGGCGCCGACGTCGTGCTGCTGGCACCCGGCCCGAACGGCGTGCCGGCGGCGCTGTTCGACGTGCTGGACGCGGTCCTGCTGCCGGGCGGCGTCGACGTCCACCCGAGCCACTACGGCGAGCGTCCTCGAGAGGGGCTCGGTGAGGTGGACGAGGGCCTGGACGCCCTGGAGCTGCCGCTCGCGCGTGCCGCCGTGGAGCGCCGCCTGCCCCTGTTCGGCATCTGTCGCGGGCAGCAGGCGATCAACGTCGCGCTGGGCGGCACGCTCTACCAGGACCTGGCCCAGGACGGAGCGACGGACCTCCAGCACTCCACACCCCTGGAGGGTGGCCGCGACTTCCTCGCGCACGCGATCGAGATGAGCCCCGGATCGCACCTGCACGAAGCGCTCGGCGCGGGCCGGCTGGAGGTGAACAGCTTCCACCACCAGGCCGTGCGGCACGTGGCGCCGGGTCTCGAGGTGACCGCCGTCAGCCCGGTCGACGGCGTCATCGAGGGACTGGAGTCGCCGGACGGCCTCGTGCTGGCCCTGCAGTGCCACCCCGAGGAGCTCACCGAGCACGAGTGGGCGCGCGGCCTGTTCAGCGCCCTCGTCACCATCGCCCGTGAACGTTCTCCGCGCCCCGTCAGGCGCTGAGCCAGAGGAGCCATGAGCCACGCCGACCAGCTGATCGAGAACAGCCGGGCCTACGCGGCCCGGTTCGCCAAGGGTCACCTTTCCCACCGTCCCGCCCGCCCGGTCGCCATCGTGGCCTGCATGGACGCGCGCCTCGACGTTCACCGTGTGTTCGGGCTGGAGGAGGGGGAGGTCCACGTCATCCGCAACGCCGGCGGCGTGGTCACGGACGACGTGATCCGC